>NZ_JBNPLM010000024.1:0-34860 GCF_050313495.1 Collinsella sp. SGI.178
CTATTTTTTGACTTTGACCTTTTGTATGGTGCAGTGTCCAATGCCCGTAAGACGGACGATCTGTTTAATCGAAAAGCCCTCGCTCTTCAAAGTACGAATGCAGGCATCGCGCGCCCCCTTTGGCAAAGCCTTAAGGTGATGAGGCTCGTACGGCTTAAGAAGCGCCTGCGCAAACTCCAGCGCATCTGTGTCGCTCACATGAGCGCCGTCACGGAAGCAATAGCGATTGGGCTCACCCGAGGTGCTGAAGGCAAAAAATCTCTGAGAGTCACCGAGCAACCCGAGAACGCAATCCGTTTTGCAGATACCCGGATATCCCATATACTCGCGAAAGCTGCTCCATCGATACAGCGAAGCGGTCCCAATCCTCGCCTTCGCGGGATTGTCGTGAATGTATCTCACGCAGTTGAGCAGCTGATCATCATCGAGGATCGGCACACTCTTAAATCGATCCTGGAAAACAGGCCCCTTCCTGCCTGTCTTTGAGTTGAAATACATGGCATACGCCGTCGTAATCGAATGCATGCAATCGCTCAGATGAACATGCTCGTCGTCAAGCAGAAGATGAATATGGTTATCCATAAGGCACCACGCGATGACATCCACGTTAAACTTCTGGCATTTCGAAGCAATCAGCCGAATCAGATAGAGCCGATCTTCGTCATCCTCAAATATGAGTTGGTCGGCACATCCCTTTTGGACGACATGGTAAAAACCATATACAGAGATTTCTCGCGCAGTCCGAGTCATACGCATCCCCTCCTCTACAGATGACAATTACGTTACCCGAGCCAGAGTAGAAAAAAACGTACTGGGAGCTATAAATCGCGATGTTCGGCGAACGGTAGGTAGTAGCTAAAAAAGCCCCGTCCCAAATTAGCTACTTTTGGGCAAAAAGAAAGCCGGGCGGCCGCGGAAAAACGCGACTGCCCGGCGAAATACTTGAGGGTAGCTAAAAAAGCCCCGTCCCAAATGAGCTACTAGAGGAGGTCCAGGGAGAGCTGGGGAGCATCGCCCCAGAGCTTTTCGAGGCGGTAGAACTCACGCACCTCGGGAGTGAAGACGTGGACGACAACCGAACCGTAGTCCATGAGCATCCAGGTCTTCTGCTCGCGGCCCTCAATGGAAAACGGGTGCTCGCCGCAAGCCTCGGCGACTTTCTCCTCAATCTCGTCGACGATGGAATCAACCTGGCGGTTGTTGGTGCCGGTAGCAAGGACAAAGTAGTCGCAAACATCGGAAAGCTCAGTCAGATCGAGCACCTGAACGTCCTCGCCTTTCTTGTCGTAGGCGGCCTGCGCGGCAGCGCGGGCGACATCCTCGGCGGCGACACCGCTGGCGGAGAGCGTCGCGGCAGTGCGGTCGGACGTGGCCACAAAACTCTTGTGCTCCGCACCTTCAAGAATCTGCTCGTCGGTCATGGTCTCATCGGCCATGGAATACCTCTTTCTAGACGCACCCGAGCTAGCGCAGCTGGGCGTAATGGTTGTAAATCGTAATAGCCGTGGGATAAAGATAGCGCCCGGACTGGATCACATAGACCAGACCCTGCGCAAAACAGGAGAAGAACAACTCGTCGAGCGAGGACTTCCCCACCATCTTGCGCAGCGCATGGGCATAATCGCCGTGGCGGTTGGGTTCGATGGCATCGGCCACAAAGACCACCATATCGAGTGGCGTCATGTCGCAAGCGCCCACGGTGTGACGGTCGACAGCCTGAAAGACCGCCGGCGACAGCTCGGGAAAAAGCTGCGGAAGCTCATAGGCGGCAACCGGGCCATGCAAAAGCGGCGTCGCGGCAGACGGAGAGCCGGCAATCTTAATGCCATAATGCAGAGCGCGCGTGACCAGCTCGTCGTCGGAGAGCACTTTGTCCCAGTCATGGATCAGGCCAGCGGCAGCGGCATCAAAGCGGTCGACACCGTATACCTCGGCTAGGTGCAGTGCCGTCTCGGCAACCCCGAGCGAATGCACGTAGCGCTTACGCTTATCCTTCATGCGCACATCGAGCAACTCGTGGATACGCGTCAAGAGAGCGCGCTCGTCGCCCTCAAACTGATCTTCTACCGACAACGTTTTCCCCCGTCAATCAAAATCGTCTTGCCCAAGATCGGCATACAGGCCTCGTTTACGGATATAGCCGAGCACGGACTCGCTCGTAAGATAGCGCACGCTCATGCCGCGGGCAACCCGCTTGCGAATGTTGGTCGAGCTAATCGCCAGCGCCGGAATCTGAATATAGCGCACATCGAATGGCAGCCCCGATTCCTTAATCCTCGCCCGGGCCGTATCGATGTCAAAGCCGGGACGTGTCGCAGCGATAAAGGTTGCCAGTTCGGCAATCTCGTGAGCATTGTGCCAGGTCACAATATCGATAATCGCATCGGCACCCGTAATAAAGTAAAGCTTCACCTGTGGCGGGTAAAACTCGCGAAGGGCACGCAGCGTATCGGCTGTATAGGTGACACCGGCACGATCGATCTCGAAGCGGCTTGCCAAAAAGGCCGGGTTCGCGGCAGTCGCGAGGACCGTCATGGCATAACGGTCCTCGGCAGGCGTCACCGGTTTGTCGAGTTTAAAGGCAGGAGAGCCGGCCGGCATAAAGAGCACGGCGTCCAAGTCGAGCGACTCGCGAGCCTGCTCGGCGGTAACCAAGTGCCCGTAATGAATCGGGTCAAAGGTGCCGCCCATAATGCCAAGCCGAAACTCGTGCCCATCCTTGATGGGCAGCTCAGGCAATCCGATTCCACCGCGCAGCGACATGGCTTACTCGCCCTCCGGGGTCTCAATAACGTCGACTTCGGTAGCGCCTTCGGAGCCATCGGCGACATGAGCCGCGTCCGCATCCTCGGCCGCTACGTCAATAACCTCAACGCCAGCATCCTCGAGCTCGTCCTCGAACTCCGAGAAGTCCTCGGCGCCCTCAAAGTCAAAGGCGCGCTGGCAAATGCGAACCTCGTCGCCCGCACGGCAGCCGGCCTTCTCGAGCGCGTCGTCGACACCCATGCGCGCAAACTTATGCTGCAGGTAGATGACAGCTTCCTCGTTTTCCCAGTCGGTTTGGATAACCATGCGCTCGATCGCGCGACCAACCACGCGGAAAGCACCCGGCTCTTCCTCAACAATGCGGAAGCGCTTCTCGCGCTGCAGACGGCGACGCTCCCACTCCTCATCGCGCAAATCGACCGGCTCATCAGAGACCGCAAGCTCCGCGCGGAGCTTAGCCACCTGCTCGCCCACGGCAAGCATCAGGGTGTTGAGGCCGGCACCCGTAACGGCGGAAACGGCAAAAAACATGTGGCCGTCGTCGAGCGCCGCACGCTTAAGGTCGGCAATCTTGTCGGCCGTACCCGGCGCATCGCACTTGTTGGCGACGACGATCTGCGGGCGCTCCGAGAGCTCGGCACCATACTGCTCGAGCTCACGGTTAATGATGCGATAGTCCTCAACCGGGTCGCGATCCTCAAAACCGCCCGTCATATCGACAACGTGCATGATCAAAGCAGTGCGCTCAATATGGCGCAGGAACTGGTGACCCAGGCCCTTGCCTTCACTCGCACCCTCGATGAGACCCGGTACGTCGGCAACGACATAGGAGTACTCACCGGCACGCACCATGCCCAAGTTGGGCACAAGCGTGGTAAACGGGTAGTCGGCGATCTTAGGACGGGCGGCACTCATACGCGCGATGAGCGAGGACTTGCCCACCGAGGGAAAGCCCACGAGCGCGGCATCGGCCATAAGTTTCATCTCGAGCTCGATCCAGTGCTCCTCGGCAGGCTCACCCAGCTGGGCAAACGCGGGCGCGCGGCGCACCGACGTCACAAAGTGGGTGTTGCCCAGACCGCCGGCCCCACCGGGCGCCACGACAACGCGCTCGCCGTCGTGCACCAGGTCGGCAATCTCGAACATCGGGGTCTGCGTCTCGGGATCGAGCTCGCGGACTACGGTGCCCATGGGAACTTTCAAAATCAGGTCCTCGCCGCTCTTGCCATTGCGACGGGCACCCTGGCCGTGCGTTCCGCGCTCGGCACGGAAGTGATGCTTAAAGCGGTAATCGATCAGCGAAGACAGCTGAGCATCGGCCTGGATGACGACATTGCCGCCACGGCCGCCGTCGCCGCCATCGGGGCCGCCCTTGGGAACAAATGCCTCGCGCCTAAACGACATGCATCCGGCTCCGCCGTCGCCGCCGCAAACGTTAATGCGGCTGATATCGGTGAACTGTGACAACAGAATCGCCTCCTACAAAAAAGAGGGAGACCCTTGAATCCTAAAACTCAAGTGCCTCCCACATATGTGCTCTATGAAGGGTGAATTACGCGTTCGCGAGCGGGCGTACGCTGACCCTGTGCTTGATACCCTTGTGGAACTCAACGGTACCGTCGACCAGCGCGAACAGCGTGTCGTCCTTGCCACGGCCAACGTTCGC
Source organism: Collinsella sp. SGI.178 (assembly GCF_050313495.1). Classification (NCBI taxonomy): domain Bacteria; kingdom Bacillati; phylum Actinomycetota; class Coriobacteriia; order Coriobacteriales; family Coriobacteriaceae; genus Collinsella; species Collinsella sp. SGI.178. The sequence continues at coordinate 4,433 of NZ_JBNPLM010000024.1, forward strand.
ACCCGGGTGGATGTGCGTGCCATGCTGACGGACGAGAATCGTGCCCGTGGTTACCGTCTGGCCGGCGAAGCGCTTCGTGCCAAGGCGCTGACCGCGGGAGTCACGGCCATTACGGGAGGAACCGAGTCCTTTTTTGTGTGCCATTGTGTATACCTACTCTTTCGTTACGAGTGTAATCTACTCGGCGACGGGAGCCTCGGCAACAGCCTCAGCCTCTGCCTTGACAGCCTTCTTGGCGCGGGAGGTAGCCTGAACCTTCACGATCTTCAGCTTGGTGAGCTGCTGACGGTGACCCTTCAGACGACGATAGCGCTTACGCTTGTGGAACTTGAAGACCAGCTGCTTCTCGCCCTTGAACTGCTCAACGATCTGAGCGGTAACCTTGGCCTTGGCCAGCTTGTCGGGATCGGTGACGATCTTCTTACCATCGTTGAGGAAGATGACCGGCAGGGTGACCTTGTCGCCCTCATTGCCCTCGATCTTCTCGACGGTGATGACATCGTCGGTGGCGACCTTGTACTGCTTGCCGCCCGTGTTAACGATTGCGTACATGTTTACTTGCCCTTCATGCATCAGTTAGTGCAACAGCCGAATATAGTAGCAGGCGATAATATCCCCGTCAACGAGTATGTGGAGCAAATCCACAAGTTCGCACAGGTATGGGGCTGACGAGTCGGCCCTCGTCGTCTTCGCATGCTTGATTCTGACGCTCGACATCGTAGGAGCAGATGGTCACGAGGTCTTGCATACCGGTGGAAACAATAGGTGCATCGACGCCCGGGGTCAAGCCCTGCAAGAAAACATCAGCAGCAGAAAGCAAAATTTCCGGACGCATGGAGCCCTCGTTGTCGGCATGGGTGTCGAGTATGAGCACCAGATGGTCCGGGCGCTCCCCCGCCTTAAGCTCGTAGCCCACGAGCGTATGGTCCAAGTCCAGGCGCTTGCTCTTTTTACCGCGCGCATAATCGATGCCGTGGGCCGCACGCAACGTGTCAATCGCGGCGCGCACCTCATCGGCGCTCACGGGTGACTCAGGGTCCAGGTGCAGGTCGATGCGGTACGACAGGCGCGTGAGCTGCGCCGTCAGCGCCGGCGTGCGCACGTCGATGTAGGCGGCCTCGATGGGCGCCAAATCGGCCGGAGATGCCGCGGCCAGTCGCCCAAAGGCCTCGTCGAGCGCGACGAACTCGGTCATAAACAGGTCATACCACTCGCAGGTCGACGACGTGCCCACGGGCAGCGCCGACGAAAAGCCCACGCGCATGTGCGGAGAGAAGCCCTGCGTCACAGCATAGGGCAGCCCCGCGCGACGCACGATACGCTCAATGGTATGGATTAGTTCCAAATGGCCCAGGTACTTGAGACGATCGCGCTTGCCGTAGCGAACGCGAAGCCTAAAGAGCGTGGGGTTGTCGGTCAAGCGCTCACTCATGCGCGATCACCCACCAATACGTTCTTGGCGTGGAGCGTGGGGCAGATTCCGCAGCCGGTGCACGACGTGCGGGTGCAGTCGGGCGTCGTGACACCCTCCAGCGAGCGACGGTATTCGCGCTCGAGGAAGCCGCGCGAGCAACCGGGGCTCACGTGCTCCCAGGGCAGGTGCCAGTCCAGCTCGTAGGGCAGGTGCACGAGCTCGTTGAGGTCGATGCCGTTTTTGGCCGCGGCCTCCTTCCAGTTATCGAGCGAGAAATGCTCCACCCAGGCGTCAAAACGCGAACCGGCACGCCAGGCATCGATGATGACAGGCGTCATGTCGCGGCCTGCACGAGACAGCGCCGCCTCGATAAGCGAGGTCTCGGCATCGTGGTAGTGCACGCGGACCGCACGGTTGCGAACGCTCGTAATGAGGAGCTTCTGACGGCGTTTGACATCGTCGTAATCGAGCTGCGGGCACCACTGGAAAGGCGTGGCGGCCTTGGGGATAAACACCGACACCGAGATGGACACCGAGATGGAGCCGCGGCGCGCCTTGGGTACCACGGAGCGGCCGAGCTCGAGCACATGGTCGGCCAGGTTGGCGATGGCCACGATATCCTCATCGCGCTCACCGGGAAGACCCATCATAAAGTAGAGCTTCATGCGGTTCCAGCCGGCCTCGAAGGCCGCCTTGGCCGCGCGGTCCACGTCCTCCTCGGTCACGTTCTTGTTGATGATGTCGCGCATGCGCTGGCTACCGGCCTCGGGGGCAAACGTCAGACCGCCCTTCTTTTCTCCGGCGACCGACTCAGCCATATCCACGCCAAACGAATCCAGGCGCTGCGAGGGAATGGACACGCGAATGCCCGTATCTTCCAGGCGGCGGTTAAGGCGACCGAGCACATCGCGGATGCAGGAGTGATCGGTGGTCGAAAGCGACGTAAGCGACACCTCGTCATAGCCGGTCTTTTCCAGGCCCTGGATCACCGAGGACACGATCTGGTCGGCCGAGCGCTCGCGCACCGGGCGATACGTCATGCCGGCCTGGCAAAAACGGCAACCGCGAGCGCAGCCGCGCAGGATCTCGATAGACAGGCGATCGTGAACGAGCTGCGCATAGGGCACGCACGACTGCGACAATGGATTGGTAGCGCCAAAGTCCTCGACGACGCGCTTGTAGACCACCGGCGGGACGTCCTTACCCTCACGCGGCACGGTGTAGCCGTGCGGTGAGCAGGGTTCGTCATAGCGCACCTCGTACAGCGACGGCACGTAGGTACCGGAGACGGTCGCGAGCCGCTCGACAATCTGGGCGCGCGGGACGCCCTCGTCACGCAGGCGGCGATGCAACTGGCAGATCTCGAGCAGCGACTCCTCACCCTCGCCAATCAGGATGGCATCGAAGAAGGCCGCATACGGCTCGGGGTTATAAACCGAAGGTCCGCCGGCGACGACGATGGGATCGTCCTCGGTGCGGTCAGCAGCCAGCAGCGGAATGCCGGCGAGGTCGAGCGCCTCGAGAAAGTTTGTCACGGCCATCTCGTGCGGCACATGCATACCGACGATATCAAACGAGGCCACGGGCGCTGCGCCCTCGAGCGACAGCAGCGGGATACCGGCCTCGCGCATGGCATCGCCCATATCGGGCCACGGCACATAACCGCGCTCACAGGAGATGCCCTCGGCCTGGTTAAGGATGTTGTACAGGATGGCGATACCCTGGTTGGGCAGGCCGACCTCGTACACGTCCGGGTAAATCATGCAGCAACGATAGTCGGCATCGGCCTTGGAGAGCGTACCCCACTCGTGGTCGATATAGCGACTCGGCTTTTCGACCTTCGCGAGCAGCGGCTCAATCAAATGAAAACAGTCTTGGTATGGAACGCGCAAAAGAAACCCCTAAGCAGCGAGATCGGATGCATCCTCAAAAGGATTCATGGGACGGGTAGCGCCGGCAACCGTGGTCACCAGGTCGCGGACGCGCGAGAACGTGGCGGCAACCACCTCGTTGGCACGGCTGTAGTCGATATCGCGCTCGTAGAGAGACACGAGCGCACGACCCATGCCATAGGTGCCGACGGCGGCGGAGAGTGCCTTGACGGCAAAGCCGATATGCGGCGTCTGCTTTACCAGGGCACGAGTGACAGCGCGCATTACCAAGCCGCCGGCAAGCACGCCCGCGACCTCGTAGCCGCGCTCGGGCTTAATGCCGCGTCCAAAGATGGCCGCAAGCTCAAAGAGCATGCCAACCTGCGCCAGCGCCATAACGGGATAATCGGCCCCCGGCAAAAACACCAGCGCGCCCGTCGCCATATTGGTAAGCGCGCACGAGGTGATGATGCGGTTGGCGGCGGCGATGCGCATAAAGGCAAAGTTCGCCGCAAAGGCCGTCTCCTTTTCCGTACGGTCCAGGATCCAGCGGGCGAGTGTCTCGAGCAGATACGTCTTATCGGTGGCCGCTACCACGCCGAGCATGGGCGTGGAATCCTGGATAAAAGGCACCTCGACAGCGGACTCGGCCAGCACGCACACGGGCGCGCCGGCAATGACGAGCTCCTGTACAGCACTCTCAAGGCGCTCAGATCCGCACGAAAGCACCAGCACCACGTCGGTATCGGTCTTGGGGACGATACGCTCCTCCCCCAGACGCTCAACGCGGACAATACCCGAAGTCGTCTGCGGCACAAAGGCATCGCGCACCGTCTCGACCAAAAAACGCGAGGCAGTCGAATCCAGGTAGACCGAAACGCGCACCGGCGTATCGGAATCCCTCTTGGTGGTCGCGCCCATTTTAAAAGCGCGGGTCAGCTTTTCCACGGGAATCTTCATGGCAAACCCCTCCAGCGGTTACGCGGCGCCCGAACGATGCCGCCATATGGATTGTACGATACCCACCGTCAGCAACTGGATCATCATCGACGATGAACCGAAGCTAATGAACGGCAGCGGAATACCGGTAATCGGCATCATGCCAATGCACATGCCGATGTTCTCGAACGTCTGAAATGCCCACATGCCTACAATACCCACGCATGACAAGCGTAGAAACAGAGACTCGCACTTAAAGGCGACGCGAATCGTCGAGAAGATGAGCAGTACGTACAGGCACAGCAACAAAAAGGAACCGCAGAAGCCGAACGTCTCTGACAAAAAGGCGAAGACGAAGTCGGTATGGAACTCGGGCAGGAAGCCGCCGGCCGACTGCGTCGCATGCCCCAGGCCCTTACCAAAGAAACCGCCCGAGCCGACCGCGATCAACGACTGCTGCAGGTTATACGCATCGTCCGAATCGGCGTTGTCGGGGTCGATAAAGACCGTCAGACGATTCATCTGGTACTGCTTAATGAGCACATCATGACCGAGCAGCGAATCGAAGACCGAATCGAGCGCCAGGACGAGCGCCACCAAACCCACGAGCAGAGCCAAAGTCGACAGCACCCATTCGCGGCGCGCACCGCTCATGCAGATGACGATGGCGCCCGACACCAGCACGACCAGACCCGAGCCCAAATCGCCCATGGCGACGACGGCCAAAAACGGAACGGACAGCATGCCGCAGAGCTTAATGTAGTCGCGAGCGGTATCGATGCGCCCGTTGTACTGCGAGCCAAGCGTGGCCATAAAGAAGATGGTGATGAGCTTGGCAAGCTCAACGGGCTGGAATGTTAAACCGATACCGGGAATCTTGATCCAACCCGTCATTCCCAAGCCGCCCGTGTAGGACAGGCCCGGAATCTTAGGCGAGAAGATTACGATGAGATCGATGACGAGCAGGGCCGTCGAAAAGTTGGAAATGCCGCGCAGGTCGGTGCGCCAGACGAGCACCGCCAGCACCGCGCCAATACCGATACCCAGCAGGTGACGCGAGAACGAGGCATCGGCTTTAAACTGCGAGGCGGACCAGATAATAATGGCGCCATAGGTGACGAGCGCCACAGTCGCCAACAGCACGCCGACGTGCACCTTTTGGCGAAACGTTCCGCGCGATGCGGAAATCTGCTTGTTGACGCGGTCCAGGCTGCTGCGAGAGCCGGTTTTGGTTGAGCGGAACAGGTCCGCCGGCGAAAAGTCCATCGCAACCTCCTATCGAACCGAGGAATCGCCCGTGGCCGTCGACGTGTCGGGCTCGTCATAAATCGCACCGAGGACATCGCGCACAACGTGCAGGGCGGTATCGGAGCCGCCACCGCCCTGTTCCAAGACAGTGGCGATCACGTACTTGGGGTCATCGGCCGGCGCGTAGGCGCAAAACCACGCGTAATCGTCCTCGCCGCTCTTCTCGCCCGTGCCGGACTTGCCGTAGACCGTAGGGGTCAGGGAGTTAAAGTGCGCGGCGGTCGAAGTCGACGCCGAGTAAATCACATCGTGCATGCCGTTGCGGACCAGCGCAAGATCGGCATCGTTGTTAATTTGGGCCTCAAGGCGCTTCTTTTTACCCTTGCCGTTGTACTTGTAGGCATCGCCGTCGCCATCACGCGAGACAGCAGATAAGAACACATGCGGCACATACTGTTTGCCGCCGTTGGCAATACCCATGTAGGCGCAGGCCATCTGCAGCGGTGTCACCAGAATGTCGCCCTGGCCGATGGCGATGTTGGTCATATCGCCGGCATTCCACTTGCGGTCCTCGGCCGAGGCGTCGGTAAAGTACGACTCTTTCCACTCGGCATCGGGAATGCGGCCCGCGCCCTCACTCGGCAGGTCGATGCCGCAGGTCTTGCCCAGGCCCCAACGGCGAAAGACCTCTTGCAGGCCTTCGGGATGCTGGTCGTTGTAGAAAAAGGCCTTGCCCATATCGTAGAACACGGGGTCGCAGGAGTTGGCGATACCGGACTGCAGCGTCATCGTGCCGTGGCCGGAGTGCAGCCAGCAGTACTTTCCCCAAGATTTGCCCAAGCCGGTCCAATATCCCGTGCAGTTGGTCGTTTGACTCGAAGTGTACGTGCCAAATTCGAGGCCAGCCAACGCCGAGAGGGGTTTGATGGTCGAGGCGGACATGTACTGGCCGCTAATGGCGCGGTTGAGCAGCGGATGCGAGCCCTCGTCATCGTTAAGCTCGGTCCACACGTCATTGGAAACGCCGCCGATAAAGACAGAAGGATCAAACTTGGGTTCGCTTGCCATGCCCAAGATCTCGCCGTTGTTGGGGTCAAGGCACACCACGGCACCGTTGCCGGCATTGCTATGGCCCGTAGTCTTGGCAAGCTCAATGGCATTCGCCAGAGCCGTCTCGCAGGCCTGTTGAATCTTAAGATCGAGCGTAAGCTTAATGTCAGAACCGGCCTTGGCGGGAACGGCGCCGGCTTGACCGGTAACGTTACCCGAGGCGTCAACTTTCACGGTCTGCTCACCGCGAATGCCCTGCAGCAGATTTTCGTAGTAAATCTCTACGCCCGCCTGACCCACAATATCGCCCGATTGATACGAGATCTGGCCAGCCGCGCTTTCGTTGCCGTCCGACGACTTCTTGTTCTGCGCCTCGAGCTGCTCGGAGGTAATGGTACCGGTATAGCCCAAAATATGGCAGGCGGTCTCGCCATACGGGTACTGGCGCTCGGTACGCTCGGCGATCTTCACGCCGGGAAACTCACCGGCGTGCTCCTGAATGTAGGCGACGGTAGAGCGGCGCACGTCAGTCGCGATCGTATGCAGGCTCTGCGCGCCCTCGGAATTGTCCTGGATGTTGCGCAGCACCGCGACATACGGCATGCCGAGCACGTTGGCAAGATGACGCACCAGTACCTTGTCGTCGGCAAGATCGCGATAGGCGACGACGGCGAGCGAGGGGCGGTTTTGCACCAGTGCGACGCCGTTGCGGTCCAAGATGCGGCCACGCACGGCAGGCGTGGTAACGGTACGGGTCTGATTGCTCTTGGCCTGCTTGTCGTAGTAGTCCGACGAGACCATCTGCATGCCCCACAGCTTAACGGCAAGCGCGGCAAACATGGCACCCACACCCGTGGTGAGGATGGAAAAACGGCCCTTGAAGGCCGTAGCGGCCGTATTGCCCTCGCCCTCGGTGGCGCGCGGGGCCGTTCCGTGCTGTGTGTCGTAGGTGAAGCGGGAGTCACCGCGGCGCATGATGACCAGCGCGACCACAATGGCCACGACCAGCGCGATACCGGCGACAACAACCGTCAACTGGGAAGACATCTATAGGCCTCCCCTATTTGAGCTTACGGGTCTTGGGCTTAAAGCGCATGCCCGTCTGACGCCCACCGCGCGCGGAGAACCCATAGCCAGACTGCGGAGCGGCGCCGGACATCAAAAACGGAATGGCAATCAAGCCCGTCAGGATCGAGGACGGCAGAGCGTGCCCAAAGATGGCCACCACAAAGCTCGTCTCCAGACCCATAAACAGCAAGATGATGCTGTAGACCACGTTGATGGCAAGCGCAAAGGCGCCCACGGTAATGCCGCGCGCGCCCGGCGAGCCGCCCGTCTGACCAGCCGCGCTGTGCACCAAAGCAAAACTGCCCACGGTCAGCAGCAGCGACATAACGCCCACCGGCACGGCGGCGGAAAGGTCGTAAAACAGACCGCTGCAAAAGCCGCACACGACGGCACGCGTAGGGTCGCCCGAAAACACGGCCAGGCACACCAAAATAATCATAAAGTTGACGCGACCGCCCGCGATGGAGATTTGCGGTGCCAGTCCCGCCTGCAGCAGCACGCAGACGAAAGCGGCGATTGCAAAGACACGGGAGCCAGTCCCCTGCTCGTGTAGATCCATGGACATGCCTCCCTATTCGCTCGATCCAGAATCGGACGCTTCGGCCGTGTCGGAATCATCATCCGATTTCTCGTCCTTAGACTGAGTCGCGGCATCGCGCGACGAGCCCTGCGGGGTACTATTGGCCGAGCTCACGTCCTCGTCCGAAGCCGACTGCTCGTCGGTGAGCGAGGTGATGACGAGCACTTCCTCGTTATTTTCGGCCGTGGTCTGCGCACGCACCACAATGGTGTAGTACACGTCGTTAGCCGACTTCTCGACCGAAGACACGGTGCCAAGCGGCAGTCCCTTGGGGAACACGCCACCGATGCCCGAGGTCACGATGATATCGCCAACCTTAACATCGGAGTCGACGCTCACGTACTCAAGACGCAACGTGCCATCGGGCTGGCCCTGTAGCATGCCTTGTGCGCGCGTGTCCTGCACCATGGCGGACACACCAGAGTTCTCGTCGCCAATCAGGCGCACGGTCGATGTCTTGGCCGAAACCTCGATAATCTGGCCGATGACGCCGGCCGAGCTCGTCACGGGCATGTTGATGGTAAGCCCGTCGGCAGAACCCTTATCGATGGTGACGGTCGACGTCCAGGCGTCACCCGAGGCTCCGACAATACGAGCCGCAGTGGACTTGAGGTTATAGGTCGACTGCAGGCCCACAAGACCCTCAAGGCGCTCAGCGGTCTTTTGGGCCTCGGAAAGCTCCGCGACCTTGGAAGTGAGGACCTCGTTTTGCTTCTTAAGGTCGTCGAGCGACTCCTGCGAAGCGGTGAGGTTGGAGAACACGTTGCCGATGGCATTGAATGGCGCCGCCACCGCCGAGCCAACAAAACGCACCGGAGAGGTGATTGTCGTGACGCCCGAACGCACGGCATGTATCGGCCCGGCCTCGCCCTCTCGAATGTAAAACGTGAGCAGCAACACAGAAATCAGGCTGAAAACAATCAACGGGCGCATACCCGTTGATTGTCGTTTGGTATTCAGATTTGAAGAGAAACCCGAAGATCGTGCCAAATGGAATCCACCTTTTGGAAATTAAGCATTGGTCTGGACGAAACCGCCGTCAAACGCGTTGGCCTCGAGCACGCGGGCACAACCGTTTACGACGTTGTCGAGCGCCGTGGGGCTCACGTTGACCGAAACGCCTGTCTCATCGCGCAAGCGGACGTCGAGGCCGCGCAGCAGCGCACCGCCGCCGGTCAGCAGAATGCCGTAGTACATAAGGTCCGAGGCAAGATCGGGCGGCGTGGCGTCGAGTGCGTCCTTGACGGCCTTGGCCATCTCGTCGAGCGGCTTATTGAGCGCACGACGAATCTCCTCGCTCTCGATGCGCACGGTTTTGGGCAGGCCCGTGATCACGTCGCGGCCATTGACCTCGACGTCGAGCTCGTCCTTGAGCGGCACGGCAGAGCCGACCTTAATCTTAATGTCCTCGGCCGTACGCTCGCCGATGGCCAAATTGTAGGCATCGCGAACATGCGTGAGGATAGCCTGATCGAACTCGTCGCCGGCAATGCGGATGGACTGCGACACGACGATACCGCCCATGGCGATAACGGCGACCTCGGTGGTGCCGCCACCGATATCGATGACCATGGAGCCGGTCGGCTCCTCGACAGGCAAGTCAGCACCGATAGCCGCGGCCATAGGCTCCTCGATCAGATAGGCCTGGCGAGCGCCAGCCTGAATCGTAGCCTCGAACACGGCGCGCTTCTCGACCGACGTGACACCAGAGGGAACGCATACGACGACGCGCGGACGAGGGGTCCACGGATAGCGCTTCTCGGAAGCCTTATCGATAAAGTAGCGAAGCATGGCCTCGGTGACATCGAAGTCGGCGATGACGCCATCCTTAAGAGGACGCACGGCCACAATGTTGCCGGGCGTACGGCCAAGCATACGCTTGGCCTCGATACCGACTGCAAGAATGCGCTCATCGTTTTTGTCGATGGCGACGACGGAAGGCTCGCGAATGACAATGCCCTTGCCGCGCACAGAGACAAGCGTATTGGCGGTGCCGAGGTCGATGGCTAGATCGCCCGCATAGCTACCGAAGAACATGTCCATCAAAGAAAACAACGCAACTCCTGATGTGTTGGATGATTGCTGGAAAACTACTAGCCCATCATACTAGCGCAAGCCCGGCACCTCACTTGCGGTGAAGCACCGGGCAGCGCCAAATCTCATAAGGTCACTACTGGTTGTCAGCGGCCGAGAAATCGATGTCGAGCGAAGATACCGCCCAGCCGATATGGTTATCGGAGCGCACGAATTTGACGGTATATTCCTGCTCGCCGCCCTTGGACAGCGAAGCCTTCACCTTCGCGGTGCTCTCGGTCATAGACTGATCCATGCCCTCGATGGAGACGGTGGCGCCCTGCGGGATCGAGGAGATAATCATCGCCTTGGCGTCCTCGGACAGGCTGGAGGCCAGGCAGGACTCGGCCTTGGCGGTATCACCGTCGCCGGCAGCCTGGAACAGATCGGTGATGACGGACTCCTGCGAGGGGATACCCATGCCGCGCGTGTAGGCAAAGCCCAAACCGCCCGCGGCAAGAACAATCAGCAGAAGCAAAACCAAGAAGACCTTGAGGCCCGTATGGCGATGGCGACGACGGACCTTGGCCTGCTTGCGGTCCTGACGATCCTGCTGGACCATCTCGGACTCGGACAGCGTAAAGAAGCCCGTGTCGGACGGATCGGGCATAAACTGGCCAGTGGCACCCGTGGGATCGAGCGAATCGACAGCAGTCGTATCCATGGCGGGCGCCGGGGCCGTGGCCATGGCGGTCTGGGCCGAAAGCGCGGCAAGTGAATCGTGCACGCGGGCAAGCTCATCGGCCTGCTCGGGCGTGAGCTGATAGATGCCGTCGGCGGTGGCGGCATTAAAGGCATCGAGCGCCTCGGAAGGACGACCCGCGGCAGAAAGCGCCTCGCCCATACCCGCGTTAAGCGCACGCGTGTCATCGCGCGGACCGGCAAAGTCGATGGCCGTGCGATAGGTCTCCACGGCGTCCGCCGGTCGGCCAAGTTTGATGAAGCAGCGGCCGAGCTCGCCAAGGGCGGCCGCGGGGGCTGGATTGGCGCCATCGATGGCGGCCTGGCGGAAGGCAGTGCCTGCATTGGCGAAATCGCCCGACTGGAACAGCGCGTTGCCAAGACCCAGATAGGCCTTAAACGGCGTGGCATAGGAAGCATCCTGCGTTGCGGCGGAGAACGCCTGGGCTGCGGTCACATAGTCACCCACGGCAGCGAGCGCCTTGCCGCGGTTGGTGAGCAGCGCGCCGCGCTTTCCATAGGTGCCGTCGTTGAGGGCAGCCGCGTACGCCTCGGCAGCCTCGGCATACATACCCAGGTGCATCAGAGCGTTGCCACGCAGATGGTCGGCCTCGCCCATGATCTCGCTGGGGGTCTTTGCCGCACCGAGCATCTGAGCGGCTGCAGAAAAGTCGCCCGCACGATAAGCGGCTCGACCCTGTTGAATCAGCTGGCTATTCAAGGAAGTCCCCTTTTACTCGTGAACGATCTCGACATGGACGATCTCGTCGCCGGCACGCAGCTGCGAAATCACGTCGAGGCCCTCGACCGTGGTACCAAAGACGGTGTAACCGGAATCCAGATTGTGCTGGGCACCCAGGCAGAAGTAGAACTGGGAGCCCGCGGAATCGGGATCCATAGAACGCGCCATGGCAAGCGCACCGTCCACATGGCTGTTGCGCGGGTTGGTGGCAAACTCTCCCTTGATGCAGTAGCCGGGGCCACCGGTGCCGGGCATACCGTCGGGGCCCTCAAGGCCGGCGGCGACGTCGGCGCCGGACATATCGCGGGTATTGGGGTCGCCGCCCTGGATCACAAAGCCGGGTACATAGCGGTGAAACTTAAGGCCGTCATAAAAGCCCATGGTGGAAAGCTCGCAGAAGTTCGCCACATGGATGGGAGCGCCCTCGCCGTCAAATTTGACCTTGATCGTACCCTTCGACGTCTCGATAATCGCACACTCGTCACCAGCGAGCTGGTACTCGGGCGTATAAAGCTCTTTCTTAAAACCAAACATGTGGTTCCTTCCTCGTGCGTTTAAAGCATATTTGTACGAATTGTAGCAATAAGCACAGGCTTCCATCAATTGCGCACGCAGGTTATGCCGTCGGAGGGCAACAAATTACGAACGCGGCAGCGGCTTCCAGGCGCTCACATTGGCATCGTACTGGTTAAGGGCGCTGTTGCCGCCCTGTGCGATGGGCGCCAAGATTTCACTCTGGCGTGCGCTCAGCGACTCGCCATCGGGAATGGACAGCGAGATATCCCAGCTCTGGCAGATCATGTCGACGCGCTCGTACATCCACTCGGCAAGCTGCTTGAGGTGCTCGATATCCTCCGCGTAGACGGTATCATCTTGCACCTTAAGGTTGTTGAGCTCGTCTTGGGTCTTTTTGATCTGGTCGCGCAGGGCATAAGCGCTCTGCGACAGCTCCTGACGCGTGGAGAGCGGCGTGCGTAGGTACCCGCTGTTAAACGAGTCGACAACCTCGCCGATCTGATCATCGTCGCCATACGACACGATGGTCTGATACAGACCGTCGAGCTTGGTATAGAGCTGGTCGTCGGAAAGGACGGTCTCCTCCTGGACCACCTCGGCGGTATCGTCGGACTTGGTCTCTTCCTCGGTAGCCTCGCCCTTCTGGCGCGAGGGAAACGTCGTCTTGGCGGCCTGGCCAAACTGGTCGTAAAAGCCCGGCATAACGCCCATGGGGTCCGACGTCACAAACCAATAGGCACTGCCGCACACGGCAGCGAGCAACGCGATGACGATGAGCGGCTTGGGAATACGGCGCTTGTGCTTGTGGTAGGCATCCTCGTCAGGATGCACCTTGCGCTTGGGTTTTTGATTTTTGGACTGAGCGTCGTCACGAAGGGATACCGGCAGCGGGATATCGACCTTGGGAATGCCAAAATCCTTGTCGAAAGCCGGCAGCACGCAGGTCTCATTGGGATCGGCGGCATCGGAAAGTACCGCGGCGGCAGAGGCCGGCGCATGGGGCACCTCGGTATCGATCTGCTCCTGCGTCAGGCGGGGAAAACCAGCCGTGCGCCCAGCAGCCAGGTCGGATGCTGCCGCATCCTCGGATAGAATGCCCGGGGCAGGGCGCCCGCACTTGGAACAGGTACGGTCATGAGGCGAAAGACGGGCACCGCAGCCTTCGCAGAACACAAACTCGGTGTGCTCGGGGCCATCGCCCGGGCCAACATAGGTATTGCAATAGGGACAGAACGAGGAGCCGTCCTCTATGGTCTTGAGACAATGCGGGCAAATCACGGCATCCTCTTTTCGGAATCATTCGAACCATCGAGGTTAGAGCATAACATCGCTACGCCCCTAAAGGCACAGGGCACCAATTCAACATCGCAGGGTAGCTAATTTGGGACGGGGCTTTTTTAGCTGCCCTGGCCGCCAATCGGCCAAATAGATCGCGTCATCAGCCGGGTAGCTAAAAAAGCCCCGTCCCAAATTAGCTACCCTGCGAGGTGCGGTTACTTCTTCTTTTTGCTCGGCATCGAGACCTTAATGCCCTGGGCGGACTTGGTCACACGCGAGCGCTTGGCGCCCGCGCCCTTATTTTTCTTGGGCTGGGTCTTTTCCACGCCCTCGAGCGCGCGGGCTTCGGCCTCACGTGTCGTACGCTCCTCGCGGCGCTGCGCCATGTCGGCGGCGACGCGCTTGGCAAAACGCTCGGCCGTCGAGCCCGTCGAGCTCACCTTGCCGCCACCGCGGCCCAAGCGAACGCGCACGCCGCGGCCAAAGCCAGTGGCGGCATGGCGGCGACGCGGCTTAAGCGAATCCATCATCGTGGCGAGTTTAAAGAACACGCCGCAAGTAAAGACCACAATCACCAGAAGGATAATTGCCTCGCCCATCGACAAGTTGGCGATAGACAGCAGCTCGGGGAATCCGATAACGCCCACCAAGATGCCGACGACGACAAATACAAAGAGCACCACGCGCAAGGGTGTGAGCGGTTGCGAGATACGCCAGATCAGGCTCACGCTTGCCGCGCACGACGTGAGAAGGCACATCGTCGACAGCGTGAGCTGGCTAAAGCCAAACACGCGCGCCACAAAGATGTCGAGCGCCGCGGCCAAAATGACTGCAACCGACGCCGGCAGCGCGCGCTTGAGCACGTTGGTCAAGAATGACCCCTTCACGCGGGCATTGTTGGGCTCAAGGCCCAGCACAAAGCCCGGCGCGCCGATGCAGAAGAAGTTAATGAGCGTCATCTGGATAGGCTCAAAGGGATACGGCGGCAGCGCGATGCACAGCGCCGCCAGGCCCATCGAAAACAGCGTCTTGGTCAGGAACAGCGACGCCGAACGCTGCAGGTTGTTGATGGAGCGACGGCCCTCGGCCACCACGGCGGGCATCGAGGCAAAGTCGTTATCGACCAGCACGATCTCGGCCACGTTGCGTGCGGCGTCGGAACCGGCGGCCATGGCCACGGAGCAGTCCGCCTCCTTGAGTGCCAGCACATCGTTGACGCCGTCACCCGTCATGGCAACGGTATGGCCGCGACGCTTGAGCGCCTGCACGAGCTCGCGCTTCTGCTGCGGGGTCACGCGGCCAAAGACGTGATAGCGGTCCACGGCCGCATCAATCTTGGACGGCGTATCGAGCGTCGTGGCGTCCACATAAGCGTCCGCCCCCGGCACGCCCACCACGCGTGCGATCGACGACACCGTGCGCGGGTCGTCGCCACTGATCACGTTAAGGGTCACACCCTGCTCGTTAAAGTAGCCGATGGTCTCGGCGGCCGAAGTGCGAATCTCATCGCGAATGGTCACAAAGCCCACCGGCTCGGCCTCGCCCACCATATCGCCATCGGGCGTAAAGCCGTCCACGCGCGCCACCACGAGCACGCGGCAGGTGTCGGCAAGCTCGGCCACACGATTTTCGACCTGCGCAAAAATACGCTCCGAAAGCACAAATTGCGCCGCGCCCATCACATAGGAACCCTGCGCAAACGAGGCGCCGCTCCACTTTTTGGAGGACGAAAACGGAATGACCGACAGCGGCTCGGACACCTCGACCGGGCGGTCGGCGTAGTAGTTGAGCAGCGCCTGGCAGGTCTCATTGGCATCAGCCGAGGTCGCGCGCGCGACATTGGCAAGCGCAAAATCGAGCACAGTAGTATCGACGGGGACAGGTGCCTCGTCCGGGCCCAAGCCCACGCCCTCAACGGGCAACGGATAAGTGCCCTCGACCTCCATGCGACCCGACGTGATAGTGCCCGTCTTGTCCAGGCACAGCACGTCGACGCGCGCGAGCGTCTCGATGCAGTAGAGCTGCTGCGCGAGTACCTTGCGGCGCGCCAGGCGCACCGTGGCGATGGCAAGCACCGACGAGGTCAGCAGCACCAGGCCCTGCGGAATCATGCCCAAAAGAGCGCCCACCGTGGACAGCAGCGCCGACGAAGGCACGCGACCGGCCAGCAGCTCGGAAAAGCACCACGAAAGCGCGCTATCGCCCGGGGTACCGGCGGCGTCCCACAACCCACTTACACTCGAGGCGAACAGAGCCAGACCAAGCGGAATCATGATGATGCTCGCAAAACGCACGATGGCGTTGAGCGCGTTCATGATCTCGGAATTGACCTTTTTGACGTACTTGGCCTCGTTGTTGATCTTGGCCACATAGTTATCCGCACCAACATGGACCACGCGGGCACGCAACAGGCCCGAGTCGATAAAGCTGCCGCTCATGAGCTCGGAACCGGGCTGTTTCTTAATAAGGTCGCTCTCGCCCGTCAGCAGACTTTCGTTAACGAGCGCCTCACCCGATACCACCACGGCGTCGGCAGGTATCTGGTCGCCGCGCCCCAGACGAATGATGTCGTCGAGCACGATCTGGTCCAAGTCGAGCTCCACCTCGGCACCATCGCGCACCGCGATGGCCTTCTTTGAAGTGAGGAGTGTGAGCTTGTCGACCATCTTCTTTGATCGCATGGACTGGATAACACCGATGGCGGTGTTGAGGAACACCACGAACAGGAACGTCAGGTTCTTAAACGATCCGGTCATAATGACCAAAATCGCTAAGACCACGTTGATCAGATTGAACAGCGTGCAGAGATTTTCGATGATAAGCTCACGAACCGATTTGGTCTTGAGCTCCATGTTGCGGTTGATCTTGCCGGCGGCAATGCGCTCCTCGACCTCGGCGGTCGAAAGTCCGCGCTCGATATCCGTCGTTGCCATACCACGTCCTATCACGTCGCGTCGGTATAAGAAAAACCGCCCGGACCATGCGAGGTTCGGACGGTCTTACGTTCGATGGTGCCCCATGTTGGATTCGAACCAACGGCCTTCTGCTCCGGAGGCAGACGCTCTAATCCCCTGAGCTAATAGGGCCAACGGTTGGCATTATACCCAAGTGCGCCACGAGCTAACAACATAATAGAAAAAGCTTTGCAATTACGTGGGAGACGAAGCGCAGCGGCTCACTTTAGGACGCAAAAGTGAAATAATTAGTATAAACTCTCATGCACCATATGATACGGCTCGCACTGCGGGCCGTTTTTGCAAGGGTTATCCATCGAGGTGAGAGGCACACCATGATTGCAATTTTAAAGCAGAGCGCCAGCGATGAGGCCATCGGCCACATCGTCAGCTGGATTGAGAAGAAGGGTCTCAAAACCGACGTGTCGCGCGGCGAGAACGAGACCATCATCGGCCTGGTGGGCGATACGACCAAGATCGACCCGTTCCTGCTCGAGTCCATGGACGTCGTTGAGCGTGTGCAGCGCGTCTCCGAGCCGTTCAAGCGTGCCAACCGCAAGTTCCACCCCGAGGACTCCGTCATCGACTGCGGCCACGGCATCAAGATCGGCGGCGACCAGTTCCAGGTCATCGCCGGACCCTGCTCCGTCGAGGGCGAAAACCTCATTCGCATCGCCCGTCGCGTAAAGGCCGCCGGCGCCACGATGCTGCGAGGCGGTGCCTACAAGCCCCGCACCTCCCCTTACGCCTACCAGGGCATGGGCCCCGCCGGCCTGGACCTGCTATGCGAGGCCTCGGCCGAGCTCGATATGCCGATCGTCACCGAGATCATGGACCCGCGCGACGTGCAGGTCTTCTTGGATAAGAAGATTGACGTCATGCAGATCGGCGCCCGCAACGCCCAGAACTTCCCCCTGCTCAAGGAGGTCGGCAAGACCCAGACCCCGATTCTGCTCAAGCGCGGCATGTCCGGCACGATCGACGAGCTGCTCATGGCTGCCGAGTACATCATGAGCGAGGGCAACGATAACGTCATCCTGTGCGAGCGCGGCATCCGCACCTTCGAGACCCGTACCCGTAACACCTTCGACCTCAACGCCGTGCCGGTGCTGCACCACCTGTCGCACCTGCCCGTCGTGGCCGACCCCAGCCATGCGACCGGCTACACCCGCTACGTTGAACCCATGGCGCTCGCCGCGACCGCCTGCGGCGCCAACGGTCTGGAGATCGAGGTCCACGACGAGCCCAGCCGCGCGTGGTCCGACGGCGCCCAGGCCCTCACCCCCGACCAGTTCGACGACACCATGCGCCGCATCCGCGCCATCCGCGAGGTTGTCTGCCAAGAGACCATGGAGTAGCCCATGGGTACGGTAAGAAACGCACGCGTTAACCAGGGCGGCCCCAAATGCGCCGGCGTTGTGGGCCTGGGTCTGATCGGCGGCAGCTTTGCCCGCGGCTATGCGCAGGCGGGCGTCCGCGTGCTGGCCTGGGACCCCGACGATGACGTCATGACGGCCGCCAGCATGGGCACCGTCGCCGGCGAGCTCAACGACGAGACGCTCGGCGAGTGCGACATCATCGTGCTGGCCTGTTACCCCGAGGCCTGCATCGAGTGGCTCGAGACGCACGCCCAGGCACTCGCCGACGCCACCGATACCGAGGCCATCATGGGGCCCGTGGTGATTGACACCGTGGGCGTGAAGGGCATCGTGTGCGAGCGTGCCTTCGAACTCGCCCGCGAGTACGGGTTTTACTTTGTGGGCGCGCACCCCATGGCGGGCACCCAGTACTCGGGCTACGCTCACTCCCGTGCCGACCTGTTCCAGGGCGCGCCACTCGTGCTCGTGCCGCCCACGGTGGACGATGCGCTCAAGCTGGAGCTTTTAGGCCAGGTGCGCGAAATGGTGCGCCCCTTAGGGTTTGGCAAGTTCAGCGTGACCACCGCCGCCGAGCACGACCGCGTGATCGCCTTTACGAGCCAGCTCGCGCACGTCGTCTCAAACGCCTACGTCAAAAGCCCGACTGCCCAGGTTCACCACGGTTTTTCGGCCGGTAGCTACCGCGACCTTACCCGCGTGGCGCACCTCAACCCGCAAATGTGGTCCGAGCTCATGATCGACGACGCCGACGCACTTGCCTTTGAGATCGACCATCTGATCGACTCGCTTAGCGCCTACAGCCGTGCGCTCAAGGACCGCGACCAGCGTTATCTTGAGAATCTCCTTGCCGAGGGCGACCGCATTAAGCGCGCACTCGACGACGAGGCCACCCACTAGACCACCTATCACGCCAGGTCGAAAGGACCAAAGCTTATGGCGATTACCATCGATATCGACACCGCACGCCCCTACCAGGTGCACGTCGGCACGTTTTTGCTGGAGCAGGCGGGCCCGCTCGTCCGCGCCACCGCCGGCGGATCGCGCGCCGTCATCGTGACGGACACCAACGTGGGCCCGCTCTACCAAATGCCTGTTAAGCAGAGCCTGGAGGCTGCGGGCTATACGGTGAGTGTCTGCACCTTCGAGGCCGGCGAGGCACACAAGCGCGCCGAGACCTACATCAACATCTTGGAGTTTGTGGCCGAGCACGAGCTTTCGCGCTCCGACGTGATCGTGGCACTCGGCGGCGGCGTTGTAGGCGACGTGGCTGGCTTTGTGGCCGCCACCTACATGCGCGGCTGTAAGTTTGTGCAGATTCCCACGAGCCTGCTCGCTATGGTTGATTCATCGGTGGGCGGCAAGACGGCCATCGACCTAGCTGCCGGCAAAAACCTGGCCGGCGCCTTTTGGCAGCCGAGTGTTGTTATTGCCGACGTGGGGTGTCTCGCCACCCTCACGCCCGAGCAGTTCGCCGACGGCTGCGGAGAGGTCGTCAAACACGCCGTGATCGCCGACCCCGAGCTTTTCACCGAGTTGGAGAAAACCCCGCTCACACTGGAGCTCCTCAACCGCGACGTTGCCCGCGTGGCGCTCATCATCGCCCGCAATATCGACATTAAACGCGCCGTGGTTGTCGCCGATGAGCGCGAGACCAACCAGCGCAAGCTGCTCAACTTTGGACACAGCGCTGGACACGCTGTCGAGGCCTGCGAGCACTTTAAGCTGGGACATGGCAACTGCGTGTCGATCGGCATGGGCATCATCACGCGCGCCGCAGCGCTTCATGGCATCTGCGACGCCGCGCTGCCCGCACGTATTGAGGAGCTCTGCGCACGCCACGGCCTTAAGACCCGCTGCGAGCTTTCGGCCGACGCCGTCTTTGCCGAGGCGCTGCACGACAAAAAACGCGCCGGTGACACCATCGACCTGGTAATTCCGCACGACATTGGCCGCTGCAGCATCGACCGCACGCCGCTTTCCACCTTCCATGATTTAATTGCCGAGGGCCTCGGCCAGAAGGGAGACGCTTCCGCATGCTAGCCCGCATCACTCCGTCCCCACTCAAGGGCACCGTCCCCGCCATCGCGTCCAAGTCGATGGCGCACCGCCTGATCATCTGCGCCGCCCTTGCCAACGGAGAGACGCATGTGACCTGCAACACCACCTGCGCCGACATCGAGGCCACGGTCCGCTGCCTTACGGCACTCGGCGCCCGCATCGAGACCGTCGAGGACGGATTCCAAGTCCATCCAACCATGAAAAGCGTTGAGTTCGGCCTGCTCAAGGCACTTGCCGGCGGCACGCTCGACTGCGGCGAAAGCGGCTCCACGCTCCGCTTTATGCTGCCCGTGGCCTGCGCGCTGGGGGCAGAGGCCACGTTTGTGGGCCAGGGCCGTCTGGGCGCCCGCCCGCTCTCCCCGCTCTCCGACGAGATCATCGCCGCCGGCTGCGACCTGCAGGGCCTGGGCGGCTTTCCGCTCAAGACGAGCGGCCGCATGCGCCCGGGCACATTTATCCTGCCGGGCAATGTGAGCTCGCAGTATATCTCGGGCCTGCTGCTGGCGGCCCCGCTGCTGGCCCAGCCCTCCTGCGTGCAGGTGACCGGCCTTATCGAGAGTCGCCCCTATATCAACCTGACCATCCAGGCCATGAAGGCCTTCGGCGTCGAGGTCAACGTCGAGCGCATCCCCGCCAAGAATGGCAAGCCCGAGGTCACGAACTTCCGCGTGAGCAGCGGCTCGTACCGCACGCCTGGCAACGTGGCTGTCGAGGGCGACTGGTCCAACGCCGCCTTTTGGCTGTGTGCCGGCGCCATCGGCTCCGACCCCATCACCGTCGAGGGTGTGTCACTCAGCTCGGCCCAGGGTGATCGCAACGTGCTTGCCGCGCTCTCGCGCTTTGGCGCCCGCATCGTGCGCTCCACCAACGCCGCCACCGTGCAGTCCGACAAGCTCGCCGGCTTTGAGATGAGCGCGCACGACATTCCCGACCTGGTACCCGTTATCTCGGCCGTGGCCTCGCTGGCACAAGGCCGCACGTTCATCCGCGATTGTGCCCGCCTGCGCATCAAAGAATCCGATCGCTTGGCTACCACCACCCGTGAGCTCACCGCGCTGGGCGCGCAGGTGCGCATTGCCGGTGACGACCTCATCATCAAGGGCGTCGACGCCTTTACCGGCGGCGAGGTCGATTCGCACAATGACCACCGCATCGCCATGATGGCTGCCATCGCCGCAAGCCGTGCTACCGGCGATGTTGTGATCCACGGCGCCGAGGCCGTCAATAAGTCCTATCCCGATTTCTTTGACCACTACCGCCTGCTGGGCGGCAAGGTCACGCTCGAGGAGGAGTAGCATGTCCTCGACCTTTGGCAACGTTTTGCACTTAAGCATCTTCGGCCAGTCGCACTCCCCCGCCATCGGCTGCTCGCTCGACGGCATTCCGGCAGGTATTGCCGTTGACCAGGAGCAGCTGCAGGCCTTTTTGGACCGTCGCGCCCCCGGTCGCGACGAGACCGCGACCAAGCGCCGCGAGGCCGACGCCGCGCACATCATTGCCGGTGTGGTCGATGGGCACACCACCGGCGCACCTATAGCCGCGATTATCGAGAACACCAACACGCGCTCCAAGGACTATTCCGAGCTGCGCCGCAAGCCCCGCCCGGGGCATGCGGACTACCCCGCGCGCGTGAAGTACCGCAACATGCACGATGTCGCCGGCGGCGGGCATTTTTCCGGCCGCTTAACGGCCCCCCTATGCATCGCCGGCGGCATCGCGCTGCAGGCACTCGAGGCCCGCGGTATTCGGGTGATGGCTCACGTGGCTCAGATTGGTGGCATCTCGGACCTGCCCATGGACGACATGGTCTATCGCGAGGCCGACCGCAAGGCGATCCTTTCGAACGACCTACCGTGCATCGACGCGGCAGCTGCCGGCCGTATGCGCGAGGAGATTCTCGCCGCACGCGACGAGCTTGATAGCATCGGTGGCATCGTGGAGTGCGGCATCTACGGCCTTCCCGCGGGCATCGGCGACCCCATGTTCGACGGCATCGAGAACCGCATCGCGCAGATCGCGTTTGGCATTCCCGCCGTAAAGGGCGTGGAGTTTGGTATGGGCTTTGCCGTGGCCGCCATGCGCGGCAGCGAGAACAACGATCCGTATCGCGTTGATGCCGAGACCGGCGAGATTGCGGTCGAGTCCAACAACGCCGGCGGCATCCTGGGCGGCATCTCCACCGGCGCACCCGTCATGTGGCGGATGGCCGTAAAGCCGACGCCCTCCATCGGTCGCGAGCAGCAGACCGTGGACATGGACGCCATGGAAAATGCGGAGCTCTCGGTCCACGGCCGCCACGACCCCTGCATCGTCCCGCGCGCCGTCCCCGTAGCCGAAGCAGCCGCGGCGCTCGCCATCTGGGACGCCCTCCTGGAGGACGCCGCCCAGCTTTAGCCCGCCCACCCCGAGGGTAGCTAATTTGGGACGGGGCTTTTTTAGCTACCCCCATATGCCAGTGAGTATTTGCCCCGGCACCCATCGATTCGCCACCAGTCAAAGGGTAGCTAAAAAAGCCCCGTCCCAAATTAGCTACCCTAGGCAACGATTCACGAAAGGGGTCTCCATGGACCTTGCCGACATCCGCCAGGCCATCGACGGCATCGATACCGCCTTGCTCAACAGCTTTGTCGAGCGCATGGACATTGCCACCGAGGTCGCCAAATCAAAAATCGAGATGGGCAAGGCCGTCTTCGACCCCGCCCGCGAGCGCTCCAAACTCAACAACCTCGCCGGCCGCGCGCCCGAGCGCTACGAGGCCCAGACCATCACCCTGTTTCGTCTCCTCATGAGCATGAGCAAGGCCGAGCAGCAGCGCTACATCAACGAGCTCAAGGGCATCACGGTGTCGCAAAAAGCCCACGCCACGGCCGTAGCCTTCGATACGCCCTTCCCTCAGACGGCCACCGTCGCCTGCCAGGGCGTCGAGGGCGCCTACAGCCAGATAGCCGCGTGCGAGCTCTTCGACGTGCCCGATATTGCGTTCTTCGAGACCTTTGAGGGCGTTATGCGCGCCGTACGCGACGGCTTCTGCGAGTTTGGCGTGCTGCCCATCGAAAACTCAACCGCTGGCTCGGTCAACGCCGTCTACGATCTTCTCGCCCAGTTCGACTTCTATATCGTGCGCTCGCTGCGCCTCAAGATCGATCACAACCTGCTCGTCAAACCCGGCACCAAGCTCGCCGACGTGCGCGAGGTCTACAGCCATGGCCAAGCCATTGCCCAGTGCGCCGGCTTTATCGAGGCCCACGGCCTGCACGCCACCAAGTACCTCAACACTGCTATGTCAGCCGAGATGGTCGCCAACTCCGATCGCACCGACGTCGCCGCCATCGCCTCGCGCAGCTGTGCGGCGCTCTACGGTCTGGAGGTGCTGGAGCCCAATATCCAGGACTCGGACAACAACTACACGCGCTTTGTCGTCATCAGCCGTGAGCCGCGCGTCTATCCCGGCGCCAACCGCACTTCGCTCATGATCACCACGGCCAATGAGCCGGGTGCCCTCTACCGCGTGCTCGAGCGCTTCTACGCGCTCAACATCAACCTCATCAAGCTTGAGAGCCGCCCCATCCCCGGGCACGACTTTGAGTTTATGTTCTACTTTGACCTGGACTGCCCCTTTGGCAGCAAGGCCCTCGACGACCTGCTCGATTCCATCGATGACGTGTGCGAGAGCTTTACCTACTTTGGCAGCTACACGGAGGTGCTCTAGATGACCGATGTCACCGCAACCCATCCCTACGGCGTGCTGGGCCGCGTGCTGGGGCACAGCTACACCCCGACCATCTACAAGGAGCTCGCAGGGCTGGAGTATGTGCGCTTTGAGCGCGAGCCCGAGGACCTCGAAGCCTTTATGACAGGCGACGAGTGGGAGGGCACCAACGTGACCATCCCCTACAAGCGCGCCGTCATGGAATACCTGGACGAGCTGAGTCCCCTGGCCAAGCGCATGGGCAACGTCAACACCATCACGCGCCTACCCGACGGCCGCCTGCGCGGCGACAACACCGACTACTTTGGCTTCCAATGTCTGGTCGAGGAACTGGGCGTAGAGGTTGCCGGAAAGAAGGTCCTCGTGCTCGGCGCCACCGGTGGTGCCGGCACCACAGCAAGCATGGTACTCGGCGACCTGGGCGCGTTCGTTGTGCCTGTCGGCCGCACGAGCGAGGTCAACTACGATAACATCGAACAGCAGTCCGACGCGGCGCTGCTCGTCAACTGCACGCCCGCCGGCATGTTCCCTCACTGCCCCGACGCGCCTTGCACGCTCGAAGGGCTCGATGCGCTCGAGGGCGTCATCGACATTGTCTACAATCCCGCCCGCACGGGACTCATGCTCGAGGCCGAGCGCCGCGGCATCCCCTGCATCGGCGGCCTGCTGATGCTCGTGGCCCAAGCGGCACAGGCTGTTGAACGCTACACCGGTCAGATTACACCGCGCGAGCGCATCCTGGATGTGACGGAGCGCTTGTCTCGCCGCGAGCAGAACATCGCGCTCATCGGCATGCCGGGTTCGGGCAAGACCCGCGTAGGCGAGCAGATTGCCCAGCTCACGGGCCGCGAGCACATCGACTTGGACCGCGCGCTTGAGGAGCGCCTCGGCATGCCCTGTGCCGACTTTATCGTCGAGCGCGGCGAGGCGGCCTTCCGCGAGCAGGAGACGGCGGCGCTGGCCGACATCTCCAAGCGAAGCGGCCTGGTACTCTCCACCGGCGGCGGCGTGGTCACGCGTGACGAGAACTACCCGCTGTTGCACCAGAATAGCCAGATTGTGATGCTCAACCGCAAGCTCGACGAACTCGCCCACAAGGGACGCCCCATCACTGCCCGCGACGGCATCGATAAGCTCGCCGAGCAGCGCATGCCTCGTTATCGCGCCTGGGCCGACTACATCATCGACTCACGCGACTGCGCCGCCAACACCGCACGCGCCCTCCTCGACACCCTCTAAAACCTGCCAAAAAGGGACAGGTTTATTTTGGCAGGTTTTATCTGGGCAAACGCCGCAGACAGCAAGCCCCGCCACCAACCAGACCGCAAAGGAAGCAACCATGAAAGCACTCGTCATCAACGGCCCCAACCTCAACATGCTCGGCATTCGCGAGCCGGGCATCTACGGCAGCGACAACTACGACCGCCTGGTCCAGATCTGCCAGGAGGCAGGAGCCGCACAGGGCTTTGACGAGGTCGAAGTCTTCCAGTCCAACCACGAGGGCAGTATCGTCGACAAGATCCAGGAGGCCTACGGCAAGGTCGACGGCATCGCCATCAACCCAGCCGCCTACACGCACACGAGCGTGGCGATTCTCGACGCCCTCAAGGCCGTCGCCATCCCCGCCGTTGAGGTCCACATTAGCGCCGTAGAGACGCGCGAAGACTTCCGCCAGGTGAGCTACGCCCGCCTGGCCTGCTTCGCCACCATCACCGGCGAGGGCTTGCAAGGCTACGCTCACGCGCTGGAGCTGCTGAAGGAGCATCTCGAAAAGTAGCGTCGCGAGCAAATCCATCAACACGACTACGCGCTAATAAAGCCAGCGCCGGCAGTAGCGACCTCGCTGCTGCCGGCATTTTATTACTGGCATATAATCGTTGCAGTCACACTACGTCTGGAGACCCACATGCTGAGCATTCACCTGGGGGATTACCCCGGTTCCATCTACGATACCGAAACCTATTTTAGGAACTCATACTTGGACTCATGGTTCGAAGACCCCATGGCCGCACAGATTATTAAACGCGTGGACGGATCAGAGCTCATCGGTCCCCACAACATCGTAAGCAAGCAGCTGGGCTCAATCACTCCACTCGAACTGTCCGGCGGCGTTAAGACGCTGCTGCTGGTGCGCAATCTCCCAAATATGGTGTTTAACGCATCCACCTGCGGAGACAACTGTGCCCGCTGGCTACTCAAGATCGGCAAAGAACAGGATGTGCTGGTGACCCTTTACCACATCATGAAATTCCCCTGGAAGAACTTTGAAATCCGCATTGAAAACGATGGCCGCATCGTCAGGAACATGCAGGAGTTTGTCGGTGCCACGAATGACTTTTTGGATGTTGATGAGTAATGAGGGGAACGCACACCGTTGTCGTAGAGCGTGCAAAGGTCAAATACACGCTCACGTTTAAACGAAATATTTCCTTCATACGCGGCAACAGCGGCACGGGCAAAACGACGCTCATCTCGATGATTCGCGACTACAACGCATAGGAGACGGTGCAGCGTTTGGTCCCTACATCGAAAAGGTGCTCGGACAGCGCGTTTACAAGAACGTTCGCTTGTTCCTCCCGGAATCATTTGAGTGGACGCTTCTGCAATCCGGCCTCATCCCCAGCAATGACATCCCAAAGATCCTCGAGGACCCTTCGAGTTATATCGAAAGCCGTGACTACCTGAGCTGGGAGCGGTTCTTTACCGATGTGTTGATCAAATACTCGGCAGACACTCGCTATGCCTACAAAAAGGCAAAGCTCAATGAGCAATACCTAAAGCCGCAGGCGATGAATGCAGTAGCAAACGTCTTGCCCGAGTGTTTGAAAGCAGAATAGATACGGCGGGGAGGACCAAGTTGGTTCTCCCCACTGTCATCATGCCTTCTTGATCACGTATGCCAATCCAATATCGCAGGCACAGCGTACGATTGAAGCAAAGAACCACGATGCTGGCAGCGTCATAAGCAGAGGCATGGTCTGCCAAGGAATAAACCAATCGACCGCATGGATCGCAAAGATTGCCAGACTTGCTTGTCCGCAGAACACGAGCGCTCGCTCAAAGGACCCCAAAAACGGCACGTCTTTCAGCTTCTCCAACGCCATCGAAACCCAGCACACGCAGTAGCTGCCGGCAAGAGCGGCAACTGTCGCAACCAAAAACCCATCCACGCGGCGACTCGAAAGCTCAAGCCCACTCAGCGCGGCAAGGATAAGCCAAGCGACACCGGCTCCAATAAACAGCAGAGGCTTGCACACGCTCGGCTCCAGCCCCCTCTGGCGCGCCGTATACCCAACCCACATCAGCAAGACAATGTAGCAGCTCAGATCCAAATCGAGTGGCAGGTAAACACCAAAATAGCGAGAGACGCTCAAACCGCAAAAGGCAATCGCGGCACAGACAACGCCCTGCCAAACAACCCCAATCCCGAGGCGGTCAAACAACCGCACGAGCGCATTAAACAGCAGGCGCGACGTAAACAGCGCCGCTAGAAACCATGCCATGCCTACGGCAGCAACGCCAAGCCCGGGCACATCAACGCCCGAGGCAAACACAAGCGTCTCGAGCCCGCCTGCAAGTGTACCTCCCGTCAACGGAGCGCCGCTCATCAAGAACGTCGGCACCTGCCACGCCAGTGCAAGAACCACATACGGCACCAGCAGGCGCGACACCGAACCACTCAGCAGCTCACGCCACGGCTTCGGCCTAAACGTATACCCGGCAAGAATAAAGAACACCGGCATGTGAAACGAGAAGATCGCGTGCCTCAAGGGAGAGGGATTTGGGACGGTGTGCCCCACAATGACCAGAATAATTGCAATCCCCTTTGCAATATCGATCCAGTCGAGCCTTTTGCTTCCCATAGCGAACCCTTCAAAACCGCAGCACACAAGATGAAAAAAGCCCAGACCACCAAGCGGCCCGGGCTCAATAAACGATGGTGCTCCATGGCGGATTCGAACCGTCGACCTTGGGATTAGAAGTCCCCTGCTCTATCCAACTGAGCTAATGGAGCAAATAACCGCACGCTCAACCAAATAAATCAGCCAAGCGGCTGTAATTATAACCTAGTTGAACTGCTCGCGGTACGCCTTGCAGACCTCATCAACCGGGCCGTCCATGCGAAGGTCACCCTTCTCAATCCAAACGGCACGCTGGCAGATGCGCTCAACCTGCTCCATGGAGTGCGAAACGAACAGAACTGTCACGTCGCCGCTCTGGATAAAGTGCTGAATGCGCGCCTCGCACTTCTGCTGGAAGAAGACATCACCGACGGACAGCGTCTCGTCAACGATCAGGATATCGGGCTCGGTGATCGTCGCGATTGCAAAGGCGATGCGCGCCACCATGCCCGAGGAGAAGTTCTTAAGCGGCATATCGACAAAGTTCTGCAGCTCAGCGAACTCAATAATGCCGTCAAAGTTGGCATCGATGAACTCCTTGGTATATCCGAGCAGAGCGCCGTTCAGATAGATGTTCTCACGGGCTGTCAGCTCGGGATCAAAGCCGGCACCAAGCTCAATCAGCGGCGCGATGTTACCGTGCACCTTAACGCTGCCCTCACTGGGCTCGAGCACGCCGGCGATAATCTTGAGCATCGTGGATTTGCCGGAGCCGTTGGTACCGACCAGACCCACAACCTCGCCACGATGAATATCAAACGAGATATGCTTAAGCGCCCTAAACTCCTCAAAGAACAGCTCGTGCTTTGCGAGCTTAATAAAGTACTCCTTGAGGTTGGTCAGCGACTCGGACGCCATGTTAAAGATCATGGTGACGTCGTCGACCTCGACAGCCAGAGGCTGCTCGCTGTAATCAACAACAGATTCAGTCATCACAGCACTCCTTAGATGTAGAGGATAAATTTGCGCTCGGACTTATGGAACACGGTGTAGCCAATAACAAGCGCAAGGACCGCCCAAGCGACGCACATACCAAACGTCATAAGCGAGGGCGTAGTCTGGAACAGGAAGATATCACGCATAAACTGCAGATAGTTGTACATGGGGTTCGCGTAAACCAAAATACGAACAAGATGAGGCATCTGAACGATAAAGTCGGTAGTCCAGAAGATAGGCGTGATATAGGTCCAAGCCGTGATGACAACACTCCACAGATGCATGACATCGCGGAAGAAAACCGTAAGGGCAGAGAGCATCATGCCCAGACCCATGCAGAAGCACATAAGCAGCAGCAGGCAGACGGGCAGCAGAATGAGGTGCCAAGAAGGCATAACGTGGAACCACAACATGACGATGGCAACGGCAACCAGGGAGAAGGCAAAGTTCACCAGCGAGAAAAGCACCTTCTGCACCGGGAAGACCCAGCGGTGCACTTTAACCTTCTTGAGCAGCGGAGCCGCACCTACGATGGACGTCAGTGCCTGGTTCGTGGACTCGGACATCACGGCAAAGGTAACGTTACCCACAATCAAATACAGCGGGTACATCTCGGGCGTAATCGAACCATTGCGGCCCTGGGCAAAAATCGTCGAGAACACGATGGCCATGACGATCATCATCAGCAACGGGTTGAGCACCGACCATGCGACGCCCAGAACGCTACGGCGATACTTGATCTTAAAATCCTTGGTAACCAGCTGACGAAGGATAAACGCATCCTTCTCAAATTCATTCTTAGCAAACGTCGCAGGCAGACTGCGAGTTTCTTGTTGCTTTGTCTGATCCGACACGGATGCAACTCCCTTACTCGTAATCGTTGACAAATGAACAGTATAGACCCGACGGCCATGCAAAAGATTCGCGCAGCAAAACTGGAGAACTAACCCACATCTAAGGATGTCAGACGCAAAAGGCTATACTTTCTAGGATTGAATGTATAAGGAGCATTGAGTGAATTCTGAATCCATCGCCGTCATCATCCCTTGCTACAACGAAGCGCTCACGATCGGTAAGGTCATCGACGACTTTCACCGCGAGCTTCCGCAGGCGACGGTCTATGTTTATGACAACAACTCGTCGGACGATACCTCACGCATCGCCACCGAGCACGGCGCCACGGTCCGCTTTGAGCCCCGTCAGGGAAAGGGCAACGTGTGCCGTCAGATGTTTCGCGATATCGATGCCGATTGTTACCTGATGGTCGACGGGGACGACACCTACCCCGCCGAGGCGGCTAAGGCCCTCTGCGAGCCCATCCTTAACGGCACGGCCGACATGACCGTAGGCGACCGCCTTTCCAACGGCACCTATGCCGAGGAAAACAAGCGCGCCTTCCATGGTTTTGGCAACAACCTAGTTCGCGCCATGATCAAGTGGATCTATGGTTACAGCTTCGATGACGTCATGACGGGCTATCGCGCAATGAGCCGCCCGTTCGTTAAAACCTTCCCTGTGCTTTCCGAGGGCTTCCAAATCGAAACCGAACTCTCGATCCACGCCGTCGACCACCGCTGGCGCATCAAAGATGTGCCCATCGAGTACCGCGATCGTCCCGAGGGTTCCGAGTCCAAGCTCAATACCGTGAGCGACGGCATTAAAGTCGTTGCGATGATCGGCACGCTGTTCAAGGACTACCGCCCGCTGAAGTTCTTTAGCCTGGTTGCGCTTCTATTCGCGATTATCGGCCTGGCTTTGGGCATTCCTATCATTGTTGAGTACTTCCAGACCGGCCTGGTCCCGCGCTTCCCCACCGCCATACTCGCCGCCTCGTTTATGTTCCTGTGCGGCCTGAGCCTTGCGACCGGATTCATCCTGGATTCTGTAGCAAAGGTCGAAAAAAAGCAGTGGGAGGTCAACGTGTACAGCAAATACGCCTACGACGACCAGCCCGGCAGGTCCGCAACCACGCCAAGCGAGAGGTAGATCTTCCGCAGAATACTATTGGCACCACTGCGCAGATAGCCACC
>NZ_JBNPLM010000025.1:0-32533 GCF_050313495.1 Collinsella sp. SGI.178
TCCTTCCTGGCCTCGATGTCGTGCTTCACCCTCAAGTCGACACGCATAAAAAGCCTCCCATTTCTCATGTCCAAGAAATGGGAGGCAGTTCAAAAAGACTACCCTGGTGGCTTGGCCATTGGAGGTGAATGTTGCTTGCCTTTTGGCGTGTTAGGTGAGTTGAGGCGCTATCGCTGGTCGATTTCACCGGGTTCAACCATTATTTCTAGCGTGTGTAAATATTCATCTTGATTGTCAGATATGTATTCGCTTACATACCAGAATTCTAGAAGAGGCCCTGCGGCAATGAGATGATTCTGGTCCATGAATTCATTCATTTCCCTCCATATTGTCGGCGTTATTTCTGCAGGTCCGGTGGTTGTCCTGCAAAGATAGTCGCCTTCTGGGAAAATCTCGCACCCTTTATCGTCGATTGATTCGAGTGAAAGCAGCGTCTTCTCTGCTACCAGGCAACCGTCGGCGCTTCTGCGCGATGGGTCAAGGATGAAGCATGGAACCGTGTGTATCGAATCGATTTCCATCCCGAGTTCTTTCATGCGCTTAATGGTGGCGTAGGGAATTATGTCGCCGCTTAGCTTATCCTCGCTTAGGATGACATATCCTCGGGGTCCCTTATGAACCACCCTCGACTGTTTTTCCTCGCGTGCTCTTAACGACATGGATATGTTCTGCATGCAATGCTCGATCTTTCGGCGCCGTTGCGATAGTTTTGCTATGGCTGCGTCGATGCTATCAAGTTCGTTGCTGAACAGTTCAAAGCTCGTTTCGAGTGAATGGTTATCTAGGAAAGATCTGATTTCGCTAAGCGTGTAGTTCATATTGAGCATTGACATGATGATGTTGAGTCTGCCGAAATCGTCCTTCCTGTATTCACGGTAGGCATTCGCCCCGCGCTTTGGGGCAACTAAACCAATTGCCTCGTAATAGCGAAGAGTGTCTGCGCTTACGCCGTAGAGGCCGGCCGTCTGCTTGATATTAAGGGAAAACTCGCGTTCCATGTCACACCTTCCGACTGCCCTAGGGCCACTCAAAACCTTGGAGCTATTCTAATGTTTGTTACTCCGTCATTGTCGGGCAAGCGGTCGTTTTGACGAGGTGAACGGTCTTAAGCGCTTGGTATCCAGCTGGTATTCCATCGAAACACGTCGTCGACCTTTGACTTTCTCCAAATTCTAAGATGGTTTCAAGCCAGCTAGCTTAAATCATATCGATCTAGCATCTTAATTGTGAGGAAGGACAAGCAATGAAGGTCAAGACTAGGACGGGTATAGTTTCGGGCAAGACGCTCGAAAACGGGGTTGAAGCTTTTTT
Organism: Collinsella sp. SGI.178; assembly: GCF_050313495.1. Lineage (NCBI taxonomy): Bacteria > Bacillati > Actinomycetota > Coriobacteriia > Coriobacteriales > Coriobacteriaceae > Collinsella > Collinsella sp. SGI.178. The sequence continues at coordinate 1,312 of NZ_JBNPLM010000025.1, forward strand.
GGGCATTCCCTATGCAAAGCAGCCGGTAGGTGATCTTCGTTGGCGTGCCCCTGAGCGCCTTGATGATTCCGATGAGGAAATTGAATGCGTGGAATTCGGGCATTCTGCCAGGCAATTTATCGATGAAGTTGAACTCGCTTCGCGTCATGAGCAAGGGGAGGATTGCCTGAGCCTTAACGTGTGGGTCAGGGGACACGCACGCAAGAACCTTCCTGTCATGGTATATATCCATGGTGGTGCCTACTTCTCAGGTGGATCTGCCGACCCGCTATATAACGGCTCCAATTTTGCGGCAGCGAAGGATGTCGTTATTGTTTCGATTAACTACCGTCTGAACTTGTTTGGGTCGCTGCTGCTCGATTGCCTGCCGGGCGGAGAGGACTACAAAGACGCCGGCTATCTTGCCATTCTTGATCAAATCCGTGCGCTCGAGTGGGTGCATGAGAATATTTCGGCCTTCGGCGGTGACCCCAATTGTGTCACGCTTTTCGGTGAGTCGGCAGGCTCTTCCAGCCAGGCTCTTCTTTCTATATTGCCAGAGGCAAATAAGTATTTCCAACGTGCGATTTTGGAGTCCGGCCCTATCCAGCTTTATAAGACCCGCGAGCGCGGCGAGTACTTTGCTCGGGAGTTCGCCGAAATCATGGGATGCAAAACCGCCCAAGAGCTCTTAGCGAAGTCGGCAGACGAGCTCATTGAGGGCATGCAGGTGTGGTGCGATCGTCATACCTACGAAGTGTCGCTAATTTTCTCGCCGGTTTGCGACGGGTCTTTTCTTCCCAAGAAGCCGATGAAGGCCTGGGCGGAGGGCGCAGCCAAGGATATCGATATCATGATTGGATGTACCGAGGACGAGTTTACTTATTTCCATTTCTATTTCGATGACCTTCCCGGATTCTGGCACGGCCAATTCCCGATTCATTTTGATGATCAGATTGATATCGATTACTGGGAGCAAGCATATCGAAAGGCATGGCCTGAGCGCGATTTTGCCGAGAATTACACCAATTTTATGAACTCAACCGGTTTCTTTGTCGGCACCGACCTTATGGCTGAAGAGCAGTCGGCGTTTAAGCCCGTGTACAACTATTTGTTCCGTTATAAATCTCGTGTCGAGGGAATGGGTTCTTGCCACGCAATCGAGGTGCCGTTCGTTTTCAAGAATCTTGATACCGCGAGTGGTCTGATGTTTACGGGTGACAATCCTCCAGCGCATCTCGCGGATGAAATGAACGATGCGTGGTTCAGCTTTGCGAAGACGGGCAAACCGTTTGTTGAGGGCAAGGCACCATGGGACCCCTATACCGCTGAGAACCACATTCATATGGTAATTGACGAAAACGAGTGGAAGCCGGTGCATTCGCTGCATGCCAAAGAAGATTCGGTGTTCCGTCCTATGTACGAGGTGCTACTCAACGATTAGTGAAAGAAGCCGCAATGGAGTGGGCTAATTAGCCCCATTCAATTCAGCTTGAACTATCCCTGCGTAAGGAGAAAGAAATGGCTCAAGAAGAAAAGCTATCGGGTTATCGGTGGATGATCTTATTCGTAGTTTGCCTCATTTGCTTCATGGCAAACTTCATGCAATATCAGGTTTCAGCATGGGGTGTCGTCGTGATGACGACTCTCGGCATCGATGCCGGTGGGCTTACCAATCTCATGTTGATGCCGATGCTCACCGCTGTGTTTTTGTCGATTCCTGCAGGATCTCTTGCTGATCGCTACGGCGTTAAGCTTGTCGTGTCAATTGGCATGGTGCTTTCTGCTGTAGGCGGCTTTCTGCGTTATTTCATGATTAATGACTTTACCGTGCAGATCGTTTCGATGTTTATGATCGGCTTTGGCATTGCGGCGCTCAATGCCAATCTGGCAAAGGTGCTGGGTTCCTGGTTTAAACAGCAGACCTCCATTGCCGTGGGAGTTTTCTATGCTGCTTCATGTCTGTCCATCGTGATAGCCCAGGCATTCAGCACTTATTTTCCTACGCTTGACGTGTCTTATCTGGTCGCTGCTATTGCCGAAGCTGTAACTGCTGCGCTGTGGATCTTCTTTATGAGGAACGTCCCGGAGGGCGAGCCCATGCCCGAGCCCGAGCCGGTTATGAAGTACATTAAGATTGCCGCTAAGTCGCGCGGCGTTTGGTGCATTGCCTTGGCTTATGGTCTTACCCTCGCTTCAACCACGGCATATTGCGCAATTCTGCCGTCTGCGCTTGAGCTCGTTCGCGGCGTTGATACTGCCACCGCTGGATCTATGGCAGCAATTATTACAGTTGGTAGCTTCTTTGCTTGTTTTGCGGGACCGGCTGCCGTCCTCAAGCTCGGTAAGAATAAACCGTTTCTCATTGTAACCACGGTGATTGCCGCCGTTGTAATGGTTGCAAACTGGTTTTTGCCGCTTGGCACTGTCATGTGGGTTGCTCTCGTCCTCAATGGTTTTATGACCGCTCTTTCTGGCCCCATTATTCAGGCAATGACTCCTGATCTTCCTGAGATTGGCGCGAAATATGCCGGTAGCGCTGGTGGAATAATCGGTACTGTCGGCCTTCTCTGCTCCTATTTTGTTCCCGTTATTGTTTCGTCTATTTCTGGTGACAATTGGACGTTGAACTTTACGATCGAATCGATTCTTTTCCTTGCGAGCGTTTTGCCTATTGCGATGTTGCCCGAGACTGGTGCGGCGGCAAAAGCCGAGATGCCTGAGACTTCTGAATTATAATTAATCGGTGTTTTGCCTGGTCGCGACCTCCAGTTGATATGGGGGTCGCGACCATTTTTAATGTGAGGTTGGTGCAATGGATGGTGAAGCGTGCGAAGTTGCGCACAAAGTTGAGCAAAAGCGGGCTTCGAGTGGTTACCGCTGGTTAATATTGCTGTTGACGTGTGGTCTCTGTTTTTTGGGCAACTTCATGCAGTATCAGGTCGCTGCCTATGCTACGGTCATCATGCCTCAGATGAATATCGACCCTGTCGGATTCTCATCTCTCTTTCTGGCGCCAATGCTTGCGGCGGTCTTCTTTAGTCTCCCGTTCGGATCACTTGGAGATAGGCTTGGGCCCAAAGTAGTGATACTTGGCGGGTTCTGTGTTTCTTTAGTCGGCGGCGCTATCAGAATTTTCACCCTATCGAACTATCCTGCTCAACTTGTCTCGATGTTTTGCATCGGCGTGGGGATGGCGGCATTGACTGCCAATAATGCAAAGACGCTTGGACTTTGGTTTGCAGATAAGACGGATGTTGCGATGGGCATTTACTATGCGGCGACTTGCTTTGGCATTGCGGCGGCGCAAGCGTCATCGGCGTTTATGTCTTCCGTGCTAATGGGCTATACAGTTGCAGAAGCGTTGTTGGTCGTTCTGACTATCTTCTGGGGTTTATTTGGTAAGAACGTACAGCATGACTCACTTATTCCTGATGGCGTTGAGCACGACCAAGCCCTTCTGACTGCTTTTCGTTCGCGTAACGTTTGGCTTTGCGCGATTTGCGCCGCTTTCTCACTTGCCGCCACGACCGCCTTTTCCGGTGTGCTACCTCAGGCTCTTGAGCTTGTGCGAGGCACCGATGCTTCGACGGCCGGCGAAATGGCGGCGCTGACAACCGCTGCTGGGATTATCGGCTGCTTGATTGCTCCGATGATTTACGGTAAATGCCGCCTTGCGCGACCGTATCTTGTGATTGTCGGGCTTCTTGGCTCTATTTCATTTGCAGTTGCGTGGTTTGCCTCGGGCTTGAAGTCCATGGGGGTATTGCTTGCAGTGTGCGGCATCGTTACGAGCATGATGGGTCCAGTTGTTCAAGCTCTGCCAGTTTCATTTGTTGAAATCGGCACTCGTTATGCTGGCAGCGCTGGCGGCATTATGGCCGAAGTTAGCCTTTTGGGCTCTTATATGCTTCCTATTGGGATTGCGGCTATTTCCGGTTCAGATTACGACAAACAAATGATGCTTATTACTCTGCTTTACGGTCTATCCGTCCTTCCGATGTTGATCGTTCCCGAGGTCAAACACTTTAAATAGGCGCGAGCATATGGATGGATAAAGCCCTCTGGCCATTGCGATTGCCGAGGAATGGATTTCGCTCAATTCGGATCTTTGAAGTGGGCTAAACTGTCTTGGTGTTTCACTGAACAACGCCACCTTCTGTTGCGTTGTCGTTAGAAAGGAACCAGCCATGTGTGATTGCATCTTCTGTAAAATCGCCAACCACGAGATCCCCTCGACTGTTGTCTACGAGGACGACCAGGTCATCGCGTTCGATGACCTCAATCCCCAGGCACCGGTTCATACGCTCGTGATCCCCAAGAAGCACTACAGCGACATCGCTGATAACGTGCCTGCCGAGACCATGGGCGCCATGACCCATGCCATCCAGGAGGTTGCTAAGGCCAAGGGCCTGGAGGACGGTTTCCGCGTCATCTCCAACAAGGGCGTTAACGCCGGCCAGACCGTCATGCACTTCCACATGCACGTCCTCGGCGGCAAGAACTTGGGCGAGAACCTTATCTGAGATCGTATGGCCCGTCGTCTTGATTGCCTTTGGAGAAACCTGTGCAGTTGTCTCAACTCGAATATCTTCAAGCGGTAGCGAATTATGGCGGCGTGCGCAAGGCGGCTCGCGCCGTTCATGTGAGTCCGCAGGCTGTTTCGTCGGCGATCAAGAAGCTGGAATCTGAGTATCAGGTCGTTTTGCTCGACCGGTCGACGGGCGAGGCCGTTTTGTCTCCTGCAGGGCGAGAGTTTGCGGGACGCGCGCGCGTAATCCTCGCGCAAGTCGATGATCTCAAAAATTACGCTCGGTCGATGGGGCAGGGTGTTTCGCCCGACGGTCATTTTCGTCTTTACGCCCCCTGCCTTCATGGGCGGGGGCGTCTTTTTGACGAAAACTGGTACGACTCGTTTGAGAGTTCGCACCCCCAGATTCACCTCGACGTGTGGCATCAGCCAACGGCTACGTGTTTTGAGTCTCTTTTGCTCGGGATATCGGATGCGGCTATTTCATTCGAGAAGCCACGGGGCAGCGCCCTTTGTTCGAAATGCCTGGGTGAAAAGGAGCTCAAGGTTCTTTCGTGTCCGGTTGGCCATCGTGTCAGGGGCACCATAACCATTCGTGAACTATTGAGCGGTAGGCTTGCTGTCCCCATCAACTTGTCGCCCTGTCTCAATGCAATCAACCAGTGCCCTGAGGCCCAACTCGTTAATTTCCGCTTTCGTGATGTCGAATATGGAAGCGAGAGACAGATTGAGTTTCTTCAAGGCGGGGGATTGATATTGAGCTTTTCTGGCTCCTCTCTTGCATCAGATGGATCCAACGTGAGCGAATGCTCCATTGAGGGCTCGCGCGACGTAACCTTGCCTATCTATTTTTGCTACCGGCAAAACGCCTGGACGGATCGGCATCAGACGGTATTTCTTCACCTGTTGCGCCATCTCGCTTCTTGAGGTTGCTTGGCTTCGTGCCGTCAAATGAATATCGACGATTTGTAACGTATGGCTGACGGTTTTGCCTTCATGCTTTTTGAGACCTCGGCTTGGATTATCGGCCTTTGGAGGAGGAGTATGAAAAACCGTACGGTTTGGCTGTATATGGCGTTTGTTTTCCTATCGAACTTCAGCACCATCTTGTATTTTCTGACGGTTTACCTTGAGTTCGTCGGATTCTCGATGGTCGCGATTTCTGGCATGATGATTGCGTACCAGGTAAGCAAATTTGCTCTCGAGATTCCTACCGGCTATATCGCCGATAGATTTGGGCGAAAGATAAGTGGCCTGGTGGGTATCGCGGGAATGCTCGGATACTACGCTGCCCTGCTCCTCATACGATCTCCTCTGCTTTTGATAGGTGCGTTTGCCCTCAAGGGTTTTGCCGTCGCATGCGTGAGCGGTTCTATTGAGGCAATCTATATCGATTCCGTCTCCCAAGATCAGCTCGTTAGGCTTAATGTGGTTGAGCGATTCGTCTTTTACGCATCTTATGCTCTTTCCGCGTGTGTGGGCGGCTTCATCTCGTCAGAAGGTGCATATTTCATCGGTCTTTCGGCCGATATCTTTGCGATGGTATTGACGTTACTTTTCGTTGCCTGCATTCCCGAAACGAAAGGGAAAGGTAGCGCTGCGGCTTCTATGAGCCAAATTAGCCCGAGGATGATTTGGACTGCCATTGCGGGCAATGGCACGCTTCGCTCGGCGTTCGTCATGGACTGTTCTCAGGCATTTGCTTTTGTCGCTCTGGAAGATTTTTTTCTCACTGCTGCTCGCAGCCCGTGGAATGGGTGCCGTCGCTTCGGGCATGACCATTGCGGTCCAGCTCCTTGTCTCCGCCTCCATAGGGTTTATCGTGCCCAGCGTAATTGCTCATGTCGACAAGAGGCTTTTTGCGCGTATTTGCGGCATCATCCGTCTCATTCTAGCTGCTTTGTTTTTAACCCCTTTTATTCCGGTTGACCTGTTGCCCGTTTTCTATGTGCTGCAGACGGTTGCCTACTCGTTATTTGCTCCGATCAAATACTCAGTTTTTCAAAATGCTGCCGATTCATCGATGCTCTGTTCGTTGATTTCGGTTCAAAGCCAGATGGTGGCGGTGGGCGCCGTTCTTTTCTATCTGCTCAATGCTGTGTTGAGTAGCGTTGTGGGTATTCGGGTTGTGCTGCTTGTTGCGCTTGGGATTTCTTCTCTGGCGTATGTCCCCGCGCTATTTCGCCTTACAAGTCGAAGACCATGAGCATGCATGCATCGATAACTTATATATCAACGCAATAAACCCGAGCGCGAGGGCGTTTGGGTTTATTATTGAAGCGTATGTAACCTGGCGGCGCCACACCGCCTGTTAGTAGGGAGACACATGAACGTTCTGGTCGTCAACGCAGGATCTTCGACCCTTAAGTATCAGGTCATCGATACCAAGTCCCACAAGGTGTCCGCAAAGGGCTCCTGCGAGCGCGTCTGCTTTACCGGCGGTACCTTCACCCACGCTGCCAACGGTTCCAAGAAGGTGACCGAGAACATCGAGTTCCCCGACCACAAGGTCGCCATCGAGGTCGTCCTGAAGGACCTCGAGGCCAACGGCGTCAAGATCGAGGGCATCGGCCACCGTATCGTTCAGGGCGGTTGGTACTTCGGCGATTCCTCCCTCGTCGACGAGGACGTCCTCGCCAAGATCCGCGAGGTCGCTCCGCTCGCCCCGCTTCACAACAACCCCGAGGCCAACGTTATCGAGTACTGCCTCGAGCAGTATCCCGACCTGCCCAACGTCACGGTCTACGACACTGCTTTCCACTTCAATATGCCCGAGGTCGCCAAGACCTACGCCCTGCCCAAGGACGTCTGCGACAAGCTGCACATCCGTAAGTACGGCGCCCACGGCACCAGCTACCGCTACATCTCCAAGAAGGTTGCCGAGATGACCAACGGCGAGGCTCGCAAGGTCGTCGTGTGCCACATCGGTTCCGGCGCTTCCCTGTGCGCTATCGAGGACGGTAAGTGCATGGACACCACCATGGGCTTGACGCCGCTCGACGGTGTCATGATGGGCACCCGCTGCGGCTCCATCGACCCGGCTACCGTGTGCTACCTGCAGCGCGAGGGCGGCTACACCTTCGACGAGGTCGACGAGATAATGAACAAGAAGTCCGGCCTTTTGGCTGTGACCGGCGGCAAGACCAACGACTGCCGCAACGTCGAGGAGCTCGCCGCTGCTGGTGACCCCGAGGCTCAGCTCGCCTTCGATATGTTCGTCTACAAGATTGCCGCCAAGGCTGCCGAGATGGCCACTTCCATGTGCGGTATGGACACCCTGGTCTTTACCGCCGGCATCGGCGAGCACGCTCCGGCCGTTCGCGCCGGCGTGGCCGATCGTCTGGCCTTTATGGGCGTCAAGATGGACCATGCCCGCAACGCCCTGCGTGGCGACGGCGCTTGGTGCCTGTCCGCCAAGGATTCCAAGGTCAAGATCTTCGTCATCCCCACGGACGAGGAGTTCATGATCGCTTCCGACGTCGAGCGCATCGTCAACGGCAAGTAATTGCAAGAGGGGAGGGGCTGGACGACCGAGCGCCGTTCGGCCCCTCTCTTGTGCTCGTTGGGCGATATGCCTGATAGCTATTTATCAAGTTGTGATAACTTCTTATTAACATACGGCCACCTTAAGGGGTCTGCGCCGACCGTATTGCACTGCAAAGGAGTCTCATGAACGTACTTGTTGTCAACGCCGGTAGCTCAAGCCTTAAATATCAGCTTTTGGATACCGATACCCGCAAGGTTTTCGCCAAGGGCAACTGCGAGCGTATCGGATCGGACATGGGCATCTTTGGCCACTCCGAGAACGGTGGCGCCAAGCAGACCGAGGAGGTCCCTTTCCCCGATCATCGCTCTGCTATCGCTCGTGTGCTCGAGGAGCTTGAGAAGACCGACTTTACGATTGATGGCATTGGGCATCGTATCGTTCAGGGCGGCTGGCACTTCGATGATTCCGCAGTTGTCGACGACGAGGTTATGGCCAAGATTCTTGAGGTGGCACCGCTTGCTCCGCTGCACAACTACGGCGAGGCCGCGGCGATTGAGTATTGCCGTGAGAAGTATCCGGAGCTGCCCAACGTGGCCGTCTTCGATACCTCGTTCCACATGACCATGCCCGAGGTTGCCTACACCTACGCGCTGCCCAAGGACGTGTGCGACAAGTACCACGTGCGCAAGTACGGCGCGCACGGTACGAGCCACCGCTACGAGTGGATGATGGCCAAGGAGATCCTGGGCTCGCGCTGCCACCGTCTGCTTTCGTGCCATCTGGGCAACGGCGCTTCGCTTGCCGCCATCGAGGACGGCGTGTGCCGCGACACCACGATGGGCCTCACGCCGCTCGATGGCCTGATGATGGGCACCCGTTGTGGTTCCATTGACCCGGCCACCGTGTGTTACCTCCAGCGCGAGGGCGGCTACAGCTATCAGGAAGTCGATGACATGATGAACAAGCAGTCTGGTCTGCTTGCCATCTCGGGTATCTCCAACGACGCCCGCGACATCCGCACGCGCGCCTCCGAGGGCGATGAGCGCTGCCTGCTCGCCTTCGACATGTTCGCCTACAAGGCCATGCAGCAGGCCGGTTCCATGATCGCATCCATGGCGGGCGTGGACACCATCACCTTTACCGCCGGCATCGGCGAGAACGACTGGTCGATCCGCAAGGCCTTCTGCGACTGCTTTGAGTGGCTGGGCGTACGCATCGACAACAACAAGAACCGCGAGGCCGTGGGCAACGGCCCGCAGGTCATCAGCGCCGCCGGTTCCGCCGTCACCGTCATGGTCATCCCCACCGACGAGGAATACATGATCGCCCACGACGTCGAGCGTCTGACCAAGAACAACTAACGCGCTCGTTTGCATGTAAACGAAAGGCCTCCTGAGCAACAGCTCGGGAGGCTTTTTTCTGGAGGGCGGACGGCGGAAACCCCATCCCATTTTGAACGCGGATTTTGGGACACACTTTCCGTTTGGGGCAGGTTGCGGAAAATGCGACCCACAACAAAGCAAAATTCCGTCCCGCAGTTTCCCAAACAGCCCCCAAGTGGAAGCTACATCCCGCAATCCGCCTTCAAACCGGGACACGCTTTCCGGCAGAATGGCCGCCGAGGCCCTATAAGCCTTTCAAATCCAAAGTGACCATATCCGCATCGTTTGCCCCCCAGCAACGGCATCCAATCATTCAGATCTTCAGCCCCAGCTCGTAGCCAAGCCGCCGTCCACTCCAGATGCCCTGATTGCTGCGTTGCGGTAGAAGGCCGTACGGGCTAACCCCTGAAAACATTCCGCAGACCAGAAACGCCCCCGTTCGTAGCTCCGGAGGAGCAGAACGGGGGCGTTTCATTGGTCGAGGACGTTTTCAGGGGTTAGCCCGTACGGCCTTCGGGCGAGTGCGTGCGCTACTCAGCCATCTGAGCCTGGACGGCGGTGATGGCCACGACACCCACGATGTCGTCGGCAGAGCAGCCGCGCGAAAGGTCGTTAACCGGCTTGGCGATGCCCTGCAGGATGGGGCCGTAGGCGTCGGCGCCGGCGAAGCGCTGGACCAGCTTGTAGCCGATGTTGCCGGCCTCGAGGTCGGGAAACACGAGCACGTTGGCCTTGCCGGCAACGGAGGAGCCGGGAGCCTTGAGCTGGGCGACGTTGGGGACGATGGCGGCGTCGAGCTGCAGGTCGCCATCGATGGCGAGCTCGGGGGCCTTCTCCTTGCAGAACTTCACGGCCTCCTGGACCTTCTTGGCGACCTCGCCGCCGGCGGAACCCATGGTGGAGTAGGAGAGCATGGCCACGTGCGGCTCAACGTTGCCCATGAAGGTGGACCAGGAGTGAGCGGAGGCGATGGCGATCTCGGAGAGCTCATCGGAGGACGGGTTGATGTTGAGGCCGCAGTCGGCGAAGATCAGCGTGCCGTCGGTGCCGAACTGCGGGGTGTCGGTGCACATCACAAAGAAGGCCGAGACCAGCTTGGTGCCCGGGGCGGTCTTGAGGATCTGTAGCGCGGGGCGCAGGGTGTCGGCGGTGGAGTGGCAGGCGCCGGAGACCAGACCATCGGCATCGCCCATCTTGACCATCATGGTGCCAAAGTAGGTGGCGTCCATCACCTGGGCGCGAGCCTGCTCGATGGTGACGCCCTTCTTGGCGCGGAGCTCGGCAAACTTCTGCGCGTACTCCTCGTGCTTCTCGGCATTGCGCGGGTCGATGATGGTAGCGCCGGGAACGTTGATCTCGTCGGGGTTGCCCAAGATGACGATCTTTGCCAAGCCCTCCTCGATGATCTTGGTAGCTGCGATGATGGTGCGCGGATCTTCGCCCTCGGGCAGGACGATCGTCTTAAGGTCGGCCTTGGCGGCAGACTTCATACGGTTTAGGAAATCGCTCATGTTACTCCTTACAAGCGTTTCGCTAAGCTCCAGGCACCCGGCTGTCCACGAATAAACCCGCTGCTAGCGGGTTTACCTTTTAAATATGTACGCCGGGGTGCTTGAGCTTTCCTTGTGTGGCAAGCTCATTATAGGACGCATTAGCGCTATAATCGCTCTGATAAATATGTCTCGAAGAATGTTCGAGAAAAGCCCAGCTAACGAGCCCGTGGCTTTTGACAAGGAGTATCGATGCAGATTACCTCAGGCCTGCCTGAAGGCTTTAACGCCGGCGCATACGACATGATTGTCGTCGGTGCCGGGTATGCCGGTGCCGTTTGTGCCCGCCGTCTTGCCGAGACTATCGGCTATCGCGTTGCCGTTTTGGAGCGCCGTGGCCACATTGCGGGCAATGCTTACGACTGCTTTGATGAGGCCGGGATCCTGGTCCACGAGTATGGTCCGCACATTTACCATACCTTTAACGAGCGCGTCCACAATTTTCTGTCGCGCTTTACCAAGTGGACGGACTACCAGCACAAGGTGCTCGCCAACATCAACGGCACCCTTATGCCCGTGCCCTTTAACCACGCGAGCCTCAAGCTCGCCTTTGGCGATGAGCGCGGCGAGGAGCTGTATCAGAAGCTCGTGGAGACCTTTGGCAAGGACGTCAAGGTGCCCATCATGGAGCTGCGCAAGAAGAACGACCCGGATCTTGCCGAGGTCGCCGATTACGTCTACGAGAACGTCTTTTTGCATTACACCATGAAGCAGTGGGGCCAGACGCCCGACCAGATCGATCCCTCGATCACCGGCCGCGTTCCCGTCTTTGTGGGCGACGATGACCGCTATTTCCCGCAGGCTCCCTTCCAGGGCATGCCGCAGGACGGCTATACCGCGTTGTTCGAGCATATGCTCGACCACGATCTGATTGATGTGTTCTGCGACGTGGACGCCCGCGACCTCTTTGAGATTGACGAGACCACCGTCAAGATCGACGGCAAGGTCTATGGCGGCGAGATCGTCTACACCGGTCCGCTCGACGAGCTGTTCAACCTCGACTTGGGCGCTCTGCCGTACCGTACGCTCGACATGAAGTTCGAGACGCTCGATATGGACCAGTTCCAGCCCGTGGGCACCGTCAATTACACCACGAGCGAGGATTACACGCGTATCACCGAGTTCAAGAACATGACTGGTCAGGTCCTGCCCGGCAAGACCACCATCATGAAGGAGTATTCCAAGTCCTATACGCCCGGCTCGGGCGAGACGCCCTATTACGCCATTCTGGAGCCCAAGAACCGCGAGCTCTATGAGCGCTATCTTGAGCGCGTCCAGAACCTGACGAACTTCCACCCGGTGGGTCGCCTGGCCGAGTATCGTTATTACGATATGGATGCCGTGACCAACTCTGCCCTCGATCTTTCGGATGAGATTATCGCCTGCCATGCATAAAGTCATATCATTCGGTATTCCCTCGTATAACGCCGCCAAGGACATGGACCATTGCATCACCTCCATTCTGGAGGGGAGCGATTACGCCACCGATATCGAGATCATCATCGTCGATGACGGTTCCAAGGACGAGACGGCAGCTAAGGCCGATGAGTGGGAGGCGCGTTACCCCGGTATCATCCGCGCGGTGCATCAGGAGAACGGCGGTCACGGCATGGCCGTCCTCTCGGGCCTGCGCGAGGCACAGGGCACCTACTACAAGGTCGTCGACTCGGACGACTGGCTCGACGGTGCGGCGCTTTCGACCATGCTTTCGATTCTGCGTGGCTTTGAGGAGCGCGACCAGCGCGTCGATCTGTTTATCTCGAACTATGTGTACGAGAAGGTTTACGAGGGTACGCATACCGCTATTGGTTACAAGTTTGCCCTGCCGCGCAAAAAGATCTTTACCTGGGACCAGATTGGCCATTTCCGTCCGGACCAGAATTTGCTCATGCACAGCCTGTGTTATCGCACGGATGTGCTGCGCGCGTCCAATCTGCCTATGCCGCCGCACACGTTCTATGTCGACAATATCTACGCCTATGTGCCGCTGCCGCGCTGCAAGACCATGTACTACGCCGACATCGACCTCTATCGTTACTTTATCGGTCGCGAGGGCCAGAGCGTCAACGAGGCCACGATGGTCAAACGTCTGGACCAGCAGTTTCGCGTGACGCGCATTATGATGGAGTCGTTCCATCTGTATAGCGATGTCGAGTCGTCGCGTCTGCGCGCGTACATGATGGGCTATTTCACCATGATGATGGCAATTTGTTCGGTGCTAACCAAGCTTTCCGATGAGGATTGCGCCGACGAGCGCCTGACGACATTGTGGAGTGATTTGAAGGCCTACGACGAGCGTATGTATCGTCGTGCACGCTACGGTGTGGTCGGCTTTTTTACCAACCTGCACGGGCGGGCTGGAGACAAAACCACACTCGGCCTATACCGTCTTGCCTCAAAGATCTTCAAATTCAACTAGCTGTTGAGTAATCGCTGCTGATAGGTTGACTGGGCCTCTTGGCCTTTAGTTTGCTACTGCGAACAGTCCTGCTCGCACGGAAAGCACATTAAGTGCTTTCCGGCTCGTGCGGAACTTGTATCAAACTAAAGGCCAAGGGGCCTTTGCTATAAGAATCGATTGTCAGGCTGCCTGAATTTGAAGATCTTGGACGCGCGGTACACAGGGGCCTGGGCTGAAAGAGATCTTGTTGAGTAGGTTGCCCGGTTGGTCTTGGTTATGTTTGTCGCGAGTTCCGCACGAGCCGAAGAGCACTTAATGTGCTCTTCGTGCGAGCCAGGACTGTAGAGCAGCAAACATAACCAAGACCAACCGGGCAACCGGACGAGCTAGTTTACTTCGCGGCGCCGGGGATGCCGTGGGATGTTTTGGCGGTTTTGGCTCCGTTTACGATGGCGGTTTCCAGGGCCCTTACGGCGAGCATGCCCAGCAGGTCTAGGGGAACGGCGGCGCTTGCCTGGCTGCCCAGCTTGCCGCTGGCAAGGGTGTAGATGGTGTCGCCGTCGTTGGTGGTGTGTGTGGGGCGGATGGCGTGTGCATAGGCGTCTGCGGCCATCTGGGAGACCTTGGTGGCCTGGGCCTTAGTGAGCTCCACGTTGGTGACGATGCAGCTGATGGTGGTGTTGGTGCGGTCGAGTGGCATTTTCATAGAGCCGGCGGCGGCAAGGGCGGCGAGCTCCATGTCGACGATCTGGTCGCTATCGGCTGCGGCGCGCATGCCGGCCACCCACTCGCCGGTGGTCGGGTCGACCACGTTGCCACAGGCGTTGACCGAGACCACGGCGCCCACCTTGACGGTGCCGAGTGCCACGGCAGCAGCTCCCAGGCCAGCCTTCATGCAGGTGGCGGGCCCCATGAGCTTGCCTACGGTGGCGCCGGTGCCGGCACCTACATTGCCCTGATCGAGTGTGGTGGGGGTATGGTCGAGCGCCTCGCGCACGGCGGCGATACCGGCCTCAATGTCGGGACGCACGGTGGGATCGCCAAAGGCGAGGTCGAAGATGCAGCTGGAACACACGATGGGCACCTGCGTGGGGCCGACGGGCAGGCCGATGCCGCGGCTCTCGAGTTCGCGGGCCACGCCGCTTGCCGCTTCGAGACCAAAGGCCGAACCGCCCGAAAGGCAGACGGCGTGGACCTTATCGACGGTGTTCTCGGGACGCAGCAGATCGGTCTCGCGCGAAGCGGGAGCGCCACCACGTACGTCAACGCCGCCGGTGGCACCCTCGGGCGCCACGATTACGGTGCAGCCGGTGCCGGCCTCCCCGTCTGTATAGTTGCCAAAGCAAAAGCCATCGACATCGCAAACGTCAATGGCTTCGAGCAGTGTGTCCATGTTTTCTCCTATCGGTTTTCCGCCGGGCCTTATGCTCGGTCGGGATCCGTGCGGTACGGCAAAATTGTAGGCGCCGGGGGATACCCAGCGCCAGATGCAATTACGAGAGTTTTTGAATCGCGCGTGCGACGCGAGCGATGGGTAAGCCCACCACGTTGTAGAAGTCGCCCGCAATGTCATGCACGAGCATGCGGCCGCCTGTGCCCTGGATACCGTAGGCTCCGGCCTTGTCCATGGGTTCGCCGGAGGCAACATAGTGCCCGATCTGCTCCTCGGTAAGCTCATAGAACGTCACGTCGGTCACATCGACAAACGACAGACTTTCGGCGGCATGCGGAGCTGCAGCGTCGCCGGCTTTAACGATGCAGACGCCGGTTGCCACCTGGTGCGTGCGGCCCGAAAGCTCGCGGAGCATGGTGCGTGCCTCGTTCTCGTCTGCCGGCTTGCCCAAAATTTGCCCGTCAAAGGTGACAATGGTATCGGCTGCGACAGTCAGTTCGTTGGGTTCGGCGTGCTCGGAGGCAACGGCAGCGGCTTTGGCGCGTGCCAAGCGTTCGACAAGCGTAAGCGGAGCTTCGCCATCAAAAGGTGTTTCGTCGATATCTGCGGGAATTACGCGAACGTCATAGCCCGCCTCGCGCATCAGCTCTATGCGGCGCGGCGATTGCGAAGCCAAAATCATAGCTGGATGCCCTCGGCAACCTTCTCGACGGCCTTGTCGCCGGCGAGTGTGCGCAGCAGCTCCAAGGCAAAGGGAAGTGACTGTGCCATGCCGCTGGCAGTGATGATGTTGCCGTCTTGCGTGACCTTCTCGCCGGTATAAGCACCCTCGGGGAAGCTCTTCTCAAAGCCGGGGAAGCACGTGGCTCGGCGTCCCTCGAGCAGACCAAGCTCGCCCAGGATAAACGGGGCGGCGCAGATGGCGGCAACGTGCTTGGTTGCGGCGAACTCGCAGACTACATCGCAGACACGCTGGTCGGCGCGCAAGTTGGTGGCTCCGGGCAGGCCGCCGGGCAGCACGATGCAGTCGTACTCCTCAAAGTTGATCTCATCAAAGAGCGCATCGCAGGTCACGGGAATCTGCAGCGAGCTCACGACCTCGCGTGTGGGCATGATCGAGACGAGCGTGGCGCGCACGCCGCCGCGACGCATGACATCGACCATGGTCAGGCATTCAATAGTTTCAAAGCCATCGGCGGCGAGAACGGCAACGCTGGGCATGAGAATTCCTTTCGTAAGGCGGCATACAATTAGCCGTCTTATACCCCGAAGACCCATGCTTGCCACGCTCGATTTCCCAATGTTTAAAAAGGGACGGGGCTATTTTAGCTACCCCCACCCATCCTCAACAATCTCAATCTGTAACATCTAGGCCCACTTTTGACCCCTAACTGTTACAGATCAAGACAAACGGAAACCGCCTCGACAAAACGTCTAAATCTGTAACATCTACGGACCAAAACCGGGTCTTACTGTTACAGATCGAGACAGTCCCCAACGCACCGCCCCGTTCGGGGAACGACCGCCGCAGGTACGGCGGGCAGAGACTCACTTTTTTCTTCGGTTTTTCTTGACGGAATCTCACCTGTTGTAGTACTTTGTCTCAGTCTAAAAACGCGTGGACTTTTCTGGGCGCTAGCCACCTTTTTGCCACGCAACCGAGCAGTCGGTTGCGTGGCTTTTTTCGTCTTGGCAGCAGGTGCCACATGTACCGCCAGAAGACCGCACGAGCCCACCTTCCGACTGCAGGGAACAGACGCACGAGACGTGCATCTGCAAGACAGCAGACGGAAGGGAGCCTAATGGCAGGAACAAACACAATCAAGCAACAGGCCGCCGGGGCAGGAGCCACGGGCGCGGGACAGGCCAAGGCGGCGCTCCAGGTCTTTGCGGGCGGCGCCTGCTACGGCGCGATGGCCACGACCTACAAGCTCGCCTACGCCGCGGGCTTTACCTCGGCGCAGGTGGTGGCGAGCCAGGCGTGGTTCGGCTGCCTCTTCTTCGCCCTCGCCACACTCGCGGGCCATGCACTCGGGCACCGCTGGCAGCGCGTGGGCTGGAAGCTCGCCCTTAAGCTCATGGGCCTGGGAGCCCTCACCTGCCTCACCTCAATCCTCTACTGCTACGCCATGAGCGTGCTGCCCGCCCCGGTGGCGCTCACGCTCCTCTTCCAGTTCACGTGGCTGGGGCTCCTGTGGCAGACCGTCATGACGCGCCGACCGCCGAGGGCCCTCCAAGTGGTCTCCGCCCTGGTCATCGTCTTCGGAACGGTGTTCGCCAGCGGCGTTTACAAGACCGGCATCACCGGGTACGACCCCGTGGCCCTGCTCTGCGCGCTGGGGGCGGCCGTGTCCTGCTCCCTCTTTGTCACCCTCTCCGGCAAGGTCGAGGCCCCCTGCTCGTCCGAGCAGCGTGGCGTCATCGTATGCGCGGGCTCCGTGGTCATGTCGCTCACGGTGTGCCCGGACTACGTCGTCTCGGGCGTCCTCGCCCAGGGCATCCTGCCCTTTGCTGTCATCGCCGGCTTCTTTGGCATGCTCTGCCCGGTCCTGCTCAACGGCCTCGGCGCCTATGACGAGGTGCTTCCCGACGGCACGATCGAGGACGACTACCGTATCGCCTACCTGCGCGAGCACATCGAGGCCATGCGCGACGCCATCGAGCAGGACGGCGTCGAGATGCTCGGCTACACCACCTGGGGGCCGATCGACCTCGTGAGCGCGGGCTCCGGCGAGATGGAGAAGCGCTACGGCTTCATCTACGTGGACCGCGACAACCTGGGCAACGGCACGCTCGAGCGCAGGCGCAAGAAGAGCTTCTACTGGTACCGACAGGCCATCGCCACCAACGGAGGCGACCTGGGCTAGCCGCTCGGGCAATATCACTAAGGAGAAAATAATGGCTGAAAAATACGACGATCTGGCCAGATCCATACTCGAGAACGTAGGCGGCGCCGAGAACGTCGCCAGCGTCGCGCACTGCATCACGCGCGTGCGCTTCAAGCTCAAGGACGAGTCCCGCGCCAACACGGCCAAGATCGAGGCCCTCAAGGGCGTCATCCAGGTCATCCAGGCCAACGGCCAGTACCAGGTGGTCGTGGGTAACATCGTCGAGGACGTCTACGACGCGGTCCTGGAGGCCGGTAACTTCTCGGGCGGCGCAAGCGCCGACGACGAGCCCCAGGGCGAGAAGACCGTTGCCTCCGTCATCATCGACCTCATCTCTGGCATCTTCCAGCCCATCCTGGGACCGCTTGCCGCCGCAGGCATCATGAAGGGACTGCTTGCCCTCATCACCTACTTCGTCCCGGCCTTTGCAAACGACGGCCTCTACACGCTGCTCTACACCGTGGCTGACGGCTTCTTCTACTTCCTTCCCGTCGCCCTGGCGTTCAGTGCCGCGCACAAGTTCCGCATGAACGAGTTCACCGGCGTGGCAATCGGCGTGGCGCTCCTCTACCCGACGATGGTCGCCCTGACCTCGGGCGAGGCGCTCGGCAGCATCGACCTCGGCGTGGCCGGCACGTTCTCGTGGTACGCCACCGCCCTCGGGGTCCCCATCATCATGCCCGTGTCCGGCTACGTGAGCTCGGTGATTCCCGTCCTTCTCATGGTGTGGTTCGGCTCTATCATTGAGCGCTGGCTCAAGAGCTGGATGCCGGCTGCGCTCAAGATGTTCCTCGTCCCGCTCGCCACGATGACGGTCTCCATCGTCTTGGGCTACCTCGTCATCGGCCCGGTGGCCACCCTCATCACCAACCTGCTGAGCGCGGCGTTCTCGTTCATCTTCCAGCTTCCCGTGGTTGGTTCCGTCTTGGGCAGCGCCCTGGTCGGCGGACTGTGGATGTGCCTCGTCATCTTTGGCTTCCACTGGAGCCTCATCCCCATCTCCATCATGAACCTGAACACCCTCGGCCACGACAGCGTGCTCGCCGCCACCATCGGCCACGGGTTCGCGCTCGGAGCGGTCATCTTTGCCATGTATCTCAGAAACAAGGACGAGCGCTTCCGCGGCATCGCCCTTCCCGCGATGATCTCCGCCTTCTTCTTCGGCGTCACCGAGCCGGGCATCTACGGCATCGCCCTCCCCAACAAGCGCGCGTTCGTCGTGGCATGCCTGAGCTCCGCCGTGGGCGGCGCCATCGTGGGAATGACGGGCGCCCTCATGTACATCTCGGGTGGCCTCGGTGTCTTCAACCTGCTCAACTTCATCGACGGGACCCCTGGTGGCGCCGGAATCTCCCACATGATCTTCGCGATCATCGCCTCGCTCGTCTCTGCCGTCCTGGCCTTCGTCATCGAGTTCATCACCTACCGGCCCAACGACGACGAGGAAGGCGCCCGCTAGCTTGGGCCCTTCTCGACCAGCTCTATGTAGTTGAGGGCAGTTGAGGTGGGTGAGGGCCGAGGGCGGTCGAGGCGGCCGCCCTCGGTCCGGGACAACCTGCCAGAAGGCGTTTAGCTTTCTCGGGCGACAGTTCAATGTCCAAGAAATGGGGGGCGGTTTAATTTCGGGACGGGGATTAAATAATCATTTGGAACAAATTTATTTTTATCCCCGTCCCAGAAAAATCATCGGGTGTGGTCTTGGGCAAACAGTCTAGTTGCGCTTGAGATGGGCGACGGTTTCGCAGTGGAAGGTTTGCGGGAACAGGTCGACCGGCGTGATCTTGACGGGGGAGAAGGTGCCTTCCTCGACAAAGCGCTTAAGATCGCGTGCCAAAGTCGCCGGATCACAGCTCACGTAGGCCACGTCGCGGGCGCTCGTGCTGGCGATGAGGTCGATTGCCTCGGGTGCCAGACCTGCACGCGGCGGGTCGACCACCAGGACATCGGCATCCTGGTCGGGGAACTCGCGCACGGCATCGCCGCCGATGACATCGACGTTATCGAGCTTGTTGATCTCGAGATTGCGGCGCAGGTCGCGCACGGCCGGGCCGTAGGCCTCGACGGCGGCAACAAAACCACAGCGGCGGGCGAGCGGCAGGGTAAAGGTGCCGGCGCCGCAGTACAGGTCCATGGCAAGCTCGTCTTCTTGCGGGTCGAGCGCCTCCATGACAAGCTCGATCAAAATCTCGGCGCCCTTGGTGTTGACCTGGAAAAACGATGGGGCAGAAAGGCGCATCTGGCCGTCGGCGATGTTCTCGGTCCAGGAGCCCTCGCCGGCGAGCACCTCCACCTTGGAGACGCGGCGGGCTTTCTTCTCTCCCTTGCTCATGACGCGCACTACGCTCGTGGGGCGAGCGGCGTCTGCCAACACGCGCGAGACCTGCGAGCGGGGGAAGGAGCCCGTGGGCGTCCAAAGTGCGACCTCGAGTGCCTTGGTGCGACGCGAAGCGCGAATGCCCACGCGCTCCAGACCCAGATCGTGACTGCCGCTCAGATAGTTGAGCGCGCCGACGACCGATTTGAGCGCCTTGGGAAAACGCTTATCGAACAGCGGGCACGAATCTACGGTGACGATCTTGCTGGGATCGACGCCGTGCATGCCAAGGCGAACGCGGCCGTTAACGAGGGTGGGCTCCAGCTCAATCTTGTTGCGGTAGCCCCAGTCGTCCTTGGTGTGGCGGATGGGCTGGACAAGATCGTTGACCTGCTCGGGGGCGAACTTGCCAATGCGCTCGAGCGTGGAGCGCAGGTTTTGCTCTTTGGCGGCAAGCTGCGCGGTGCGCGAGAGATTGCCCCATGAACATCCGCCGCAGACGCCCACGAAGGGGCAGGGGGGCTGAATGCGATCGGGGCCCGGCTCCAGAATCTCGGTCGTGCGGGCGCGCATAAACGACTTGCCGTCCTGCACGATCTCGGCCTCGACGGTGTCGCCTGCCACGGCGCCCTGCACAAAGACGGCCTTGCCGTTGTCGGCGTGCGCCAGTCCGTCGGCGCCGTAGGTCATCGATTCTATGGTGAGCTTCATGTTCCTGCCTGTCATTCGCGGTATTGTTCGCAACCATGGTAGCAGTGAAAAGCGCCCCGTATTTGGGGTATTCCTCAAATACGGGGCGCTTCTACAAACGTCTATTTCGTCTTGCCGGTAATGAGCGTCTTAAGGCCTAGGCCGATCAGGCCCAGTCCCATGCGCACGCGACCGGGGCGATGGCGCTCGATGGTCTTGGCCTTGCCAGCGGGCTTCTCGCGGCGGGCGCCCTTCTCGGATGCGGGGTTGGCCGCCTGCGGTTGGGGCCGAGGAGCAGGCTCGGACTCAGGCTCTATGACGGTTGCCTGAACCTTCTGGACCTCGGGTGCGGCCGGCTGCGGTTCGAGCTCAGGCTTGGATGCGAGCGTAGGTTCTGCCTTGGCGACGGCCTCGGCGTTGCGATAGGCACGCTCCAGCAGAGCTTCCTGCGAGTTGAAGGGCTTCTCGCCTTCTTTGCGCTTCACGGGAATCCAGGTGCCGTCACTCGTCAGACTGCGTGCCTTCACGTTGTCGCGCAGCTGCATGCCCATGTACTCGTGCACCTGGGCGCGGCAGGTGGGGTCGAGCACGGGGAAGGCGATCTCCACGCGGTGCTCGGTGTTGCGCGTCATCATGTCTGCCGAGCTCAGGTAGATCATATCCGAGTCCACGCCAAAGGCATAGACGCGCGCATGCTCCAAAAAGCGTCCGACGATGGAGCGCACGTGCACGTTCTCGGTCTTGCCCGGAACACCGGGCTTGAGGCACGAGATACCGCGGATGATCATGTCCACGCGCACACCGGCACACGATGCCTCGGCGATCTTGTCGATGACCTCGCGGTCGGTAAGCGAGTTGAGCTTAAAGAACACGCGGGCGGGCTCGCCGACAAGAGCACGCTGAATCTCGCGGTCCAGGCCGCGCATGATGAGCGGCTTGAGGCCCACGGGCGCCACGCCCAGGAAGCGGTAGTCGCCGCGCAGGTTGCCCAGCGACAGGTTGCGGAAGAACAGGTTAGCGTCCTCGCCGATGCCGGGATGCGCGGTCATGAGCATAAAGTCGCTGTAGAGCTTGGCCGTCTTCTCGTTAAAGTTGCCGGTACCCAAAAGCGTCAGACGGGTAAGCGCCATGCCCTCGCGATAGGTGAGCTGGCAGATCTTGGAATGGCATTTAAAGCCCTCGGAGCCGTAGATAACGGTGCAGCCGGCCTCTTCCAGCCGCTCGGCCCATTCGATGTTGTTTTGCTCGTCAAAGCGGGCGCGGAGCTCCATGAGCACTGTAACCTCTTTGCCGTTTTCGGCAGCATCGATGAGCGACTCGCACAGGCGGCTTTGTTTGGCCACGCGGTAGAGCGTGATGCGAAGCGAGATGCACTCGGGGTCGTAGGCTGCTTCGTGCACCAGGTCCAAGAACGGATTCATGGTCTCGTAAGGGTAAAAGAGCAGCTTGTCGTGCTGCAGCACCTGATCGCGGATGGAGCGGGTCATATCGATGGTGGGGTTGGGCTGCGGCCTAAACGGCGTAAAGAGCAACTCGTTGCGTAGATGCTCGGGTATTTTGCCCTCGATGCCAAAGACATAGCCCAGGTTGAGCGGGATATCGCAGGTAAAAACCGAGCGGCGCGAAAGCTCGAGCGCTTTGCGGATGGTCTTGAGCGTTGGCTTTTCGAGCGAGCCCGATACGGCGAGCACCACCGGCTGCAGGCGCAGGCGCTTCTTGAGGATGCGCTTCATGTGCTGGCGGTAATCCTCTTCCTCCTCGACGCCCTCGCCGTCCGGATCGATGTCGGCGTTGCGGGTGACGCGGATGAGCGCGCGGTCGAGCGGCTTATAGGAGCCGAAGCAGCTGTCCAGGCAGGCGAGGATGACGTCCTCGAGCAGAATGTAGGAGTAGGTGCCGGTGGGCGAGGGGATTTCGACCACGCGGTTCATCGAGGCGGGAATCTCGATAAGGCCCAGCAGGCTCTCCTCGTCGGTGATGCCGTCCAGGCCACAAGCCAGATAGAGCGCGCCGTTGCGCAGGTTGGGGAAGGGATGGCGCGGATCGATGACCAGCGGCGAGATGACCGGTGATACGTAGGCCTGGAAGTAGCGGGTTACAAAGGTATGTTCCTCGGGCGTAAGCGAATCGATGCGGGCGCGGTGAACGCCCAAAGCGTCGAGCTTGTCCTCGATGCTCTTAAAGATCGACTCCCAGCGGGTAAGGAGCCCGGGCAGCTCTGCCATGACAGCATCGACCTGTTCGGAGGCGGTCATATTGCTCTTGTTGTCGACGGGCTGTTTTTTGAGCTCTGCCAGATCGGACAAGCCGCCCACGCGCACCATGAGAAACTCGTCGAGGTTTGACTCGAAGATCGAGACGAACTTAAGGCGCTCGAACAGTGGCACAGACTCATCGAAGGCTTCGTCGAGTACGCGGTTATCAAAGCGCAGCCAGCTAAGCTCTCGATTTTGCGTATACGAGAAATCGCGCGGTTTCTTGCGCAGCTTGGCGGCGTTCTGCTTCTTTTCGATTTTGCTCGGCATATGCATCTGTCCGTTCAGTCCCCAAAGGGACGGTAGCCTAACACTGTTTGCTATTGTCTCAATTTAGTCGACCTATGGCACAGACGCATCGCGCGAACGGTATCTTTACCTACTTATTACGCTGACGATCCGAAGCACTAACGTCCGGTGCTTTGAACAAGCGATCTATATCCTCACTCAACTGGTGAGAATGTATGAATAAGAATGATAGCAAGCTGAATATAATCGAATTTAGGTCGAATCGAGGACAAGCGTCATTTATATGCAGAAAACCGTTTTCTATATGCAATTTTGAATCATGGATAACTTTGAGTGTTCAATCTTGATTTCCTAGAAAAATAACGTTTACCTAGGAAAATCTGCTTTACGAAACTGAAGTGCATCATGGGAAATCATATGCGATATACCGTTCATCGTACTTTGTTGACCGTTCGGGGGCGAGGTGGAATTGCGGGTGGAAATTGGATATAACTAGAGCTGTCAGCAAGCAGCGCTCCATACGGAGGGGCGCTGATACATTCGGCCAGTAAGGCCCGAAAGAAAGGTAGGAGGCCATGACGAAAGGTCTGCACGTGCCTTCCGAGATCGGCAAGCTCAGGAAGGTCTGCCTGCACCGTCCCGGCGACGAGCTCCTCAACCTGCCGCCCGACGAGCTCGAGCGGCTCCTGTTCGACGACGTCCCGTTCCTGGAGGTCGCGCAGCAGGAGCACGACACCTTCGCCCAGATCCTGAGGGACCAGGGCGTCGAGGTGCTCTACCTCGAGAACCTCGTCGCCGAGGTGTTCGACCAGGTCCCCGGCGCCCGCGCCGAGTTCACCGACCAGTACATCGCCGAGGCCGGCATCCGCGGGAAGCACATGCCGCAGATCGTCCGCGAGAAGCTGGACTCCATCGAGGACAACCTCGAGTTCGTCAAGAAGACCATGGCCGGCATGACCAAGGCCGAGATCGAGATGCCCCTCACGGCCTCCACGACCCTCGACTCCCTGGTCAACTCCGAGTCCGAGTCCGACCTGATCATCGACCCGATGCCCAACCTCTACTTCACCCGCGACCCGTTCGCGGTCGTCGGCGAGGGCGTCAACCTCAACCGCATGTACTCGGTCACCCGCAACCGCGAGACCCTGTACGGCAAGTACGTCTTCAAGTACCACCCCGACTACAAGGACGTCTCCCTGTACTTCCGCCGCGACTGCCAGTTCCACACCGAGGGCGGCGACGTGCTGAACATCAACGAGAAGACCCTCGCCGTCGGCATCTCCCAGCGCACCCAGGCCGCCGCTATCGACGTCATGGCCCAGAACATCTTCTGGAACTCCGACTCCAAGGTCGAGCGCATCCTGGCCTTCGACATCCCGGTCTCGCGCGCCTTCATGCACCTCGACACGGTCTTCACCCAGATCGACGTCGATAAGTTCACGATCCACCCCGCCATCATGGGCACCCTGCGCGTCTACGAGCTGACCGCCGGCAAGAACCCGGGCGACGTGAACATCCGCCTGATCGAGGACACCCTCGAGCACGTCCTGGAGGACGCCACCGGCGTCGACCAGGTCAAGCTGATCCCCTGCGGCGGCGGCGACCCGATCGCGGCCTCCCGCGAGCAGTGGAACGACGGCTCCAACACCCTGTGCGTCGAGCCCGGCAAGATCTGCGTCTACGCCCGCAACACCGTCACCAACGACGTGCTGTACAAGGAGGGCCTGGACCTTCTCGTCGTGCCCTCCGCCGAGCTCTCCCGCGGCCGTGGCGGCCCGCGCTGCATGAGCATGCCCTTCTGGCGCGAGGACCTCTAAGGTTTCCAAAGACCCGTACGTGTCTTAATACAAACATCTAGCTGCCATTAGATGTCTCCCATTGGGGCGGTGCGGGTTTTCGCACCGCCCCATTCTTGTTTAATGAAGCTTAATTAACATCAGATAAGGCGGCCCATATGACCAGGGGCAGTCACGTTGATACCCCCCAACGGTGTCGGCTTCTTTGCCTTTTGGGCATCATCTCCATTCCCATGACCTTCGACGGCATCATCCCCGTGTTCTAGCGATTGGAGCCTAACCATGGATATCAAGACAATCGGCGTTGAGGAGTGGCTCAACGTTTGGGAGAAGAGAGCCACGTGGGATATCGCCCAGTCGACGATCTCCTCGCTTACCATGGGCGAGCTGCGCGCGCTCGACGAGCAGGACGGCGCTACGTTCTATGAGCGCCTGGATCGCGAGAAGATGAACTACGGCTGGATCGAGGGTTCACCGGAGTTTAAGGCCGAGGTCGCCAAGCTCTATCGTCGCGAGGTCAATCCCGATCACATTTTGCAGACCAATGGCTGCACGGGTGCCAACCTCAACGCCATCATGGCCGTTGTCGAGCCCGGCGACCACGTGATTGCCGAGTGGCCTACCTATGCGCCGCTCTACGAGATCCCGCGTACACTGGGCGCCGAGGTCGAGTATTGGGAGCTTCGCGAGGAGCTCGGCTGGAAGCCCGATATCGAGGAACTCAAGCGCCTGGTTCGCCCCAACACGAAACTCATCTGCATCAATAACGCATCGAACCCCATCGGTACGGTGCTTGATGCCGATACGCTCGGTCAGATTGCCGAGATCGCCCGTTCGGTGGGCGCCTACGTGCTGTGTGACGAGGTGTATCTGCCGCTCGAGAACACCGAGTCCTTTATGTCGATGGTCGACGTGTATGAGAAGGCCATTGTCACCAACTCGGTGTCTAAGACCTATTCGACGCCTGCAGCCCGCGTGGGTTGGGTCGTGGCCGACGAAGAGGTGTCCAATCGCATCCGTACCTATCGCGATTACACCATGATCTGCGGCGGCGTGTTCAACGATGCCCTGGCGACCTATGTGCTTGAGCACAAGGACAAGATTCTCGAGCGCAACCGCAAGATCGTGTCTGGCAATCGCGATATCGCGCAGGCTTGGATCGATACGCAACATCGCGTTTCCTGGACGGCCCCGCAGGGCGTGTCTACCTCGTTTATCCAGCTTGATATTCCCGAGGACGACGAGGAGTTCTGCAAGCGCCTGTTGTCCGAGAGGGGAGTGCTGCTGGTGCCCGGCAGCCGTTTTGAGCTTCCCTGCGGCGCACGCCTGGGCTACTGCGCGAGCGAAAATGTTCTTCGCGAGGGCCTGAGGCTTCTGGGCGAGGCTCTGGCCGAGTTCGATCGCTAATCCCTTGAGGCCCTCGAAGGACTAAACCTTACTTGGCCCTAGGTGTACCGAATGCAGACCCGCTCCCTTTTGGGGAGCGGGTCTGCATGTCTTTGCCGCCGGAAAAGTCAAGTTGTTACAAATGGGGACGCAAAATCGATCGGGTATTCGACGGGCCTTATACTGAGCTTCCGGTGAACGGTATCCAACGTCTGGTAAACGGTAATCTGTTTGCTAAAAATGAATAGGTCAAACTTTTTTATGAATAAAAATTAAAATGGTTGAGAGACAGCAAGAATAGCGAATTCTATTCATATCGTTGCACGAAATATGCAATCTGAGGGTGGTTTAACAAAGTTTAGTTCCATTTGATTTTTGGATTGAAAACGCGTTTAAGCACGTAAATAAACTTTATTAAATCAAAGTGTGCCATGCGTGAAGTATATGTGTATGCCGTTCACCCCCTATAAAAAACCGTTCGGGGGCAAGGTGGAAGTATGGGTTGATTTTGGATATAAATATGTCGTCAGCAATAACGCCTCACACGGAGGGGCGCTAACGAATCGGCCCTGACAAGGGCCCGAAAGAAAGGTAGGAGGCCATGACGAAAGGTCTGCACGTGCCTTCCGAGATCGGCAAGCTCAGGAAGGTCTGCCTGCACCGTCCCGGCGACGAGCTCCTCAACCTGCCGCCCGACGAGCTCGAGCGGCTCCTGTTCGACGACGTCCCGTTCCTGGAGGTCGCGCAGCAGGAGCACGACACCTTCGCCCAGATCCTGAGGGACCAGGGCGTCGAGGTGCTCTACCTCGAGAACCTCGTCGCCGAGGTGTTCGACCAGGTCCCCGGCGCCCGCGCCGAGTTCACCGACCAGTACATCGCCGAGGCCGGCATCCGCGGGAAGCACATGCCGCAGATCGTCCGCGAGAAGCTGGACTCCATCGAGGACAACCTCGAGTTCGTCAAGAAGACCATGGCCGGCATGACCAAGGCCGAGATCGAGATGCCCCTCACGGCCTCCACGACCCTCGACTCCCTGGTCAACTCCGAGTCCGAGTCCGACCTGATCATCGACCCGATGCCCAACCTCTACTTCACCCGCGACCCGTTCGCGGTCGTCGGCGAGGGCGTCAACCTCAACCGCATGTACTCGGTCACCCGCAACCGCGAGACCCTGTACGGCAAGTACGTCTTCAAGTACCACCCCGACTACAAGGACGTCTCCCTGTACTTCCGCCGCGACTGCCAGTTCCACACCGAGGGCGGCGACGTGCTGAACATCAACGAGAAGACCCTCGCCGTCGGCATCTCCCAGCGCACCCAGGCCGCCGCTATCGACGTCATGGCCCAGAACATCTTCTGGAACTCCGACTCCAAGGTCGAGCGCATCCTGGCCTTCGACATCCCGGTCTCGCGCGCCTTCATGCACCTCGACACGGTCTTCACCCAGATCGACGTCGATAAGTTCACGATCCACCCCGCCATCATGGGCACCCTGCGCGTCTACGAGCTGACCGCCGGCAAGAACCCGGGCGACGTGAACATCCGCCTGATCGAGGACACCCTCGAGCACGTCCTGGAGGACGCCACCGGCGTCGACCAGGTCAAGCTGATCCCCTGCGGCGGCGGCGACCCGATCGCGGCCTCCCGCGAGCAGTGGAACGACGGCTCCAACACCCTGTGCGTCGAGCCCGGCAAGATCTGCGTCTACGCCCGCAACACCGTCACCAACGACGTGCTGTACAAGGAGGGCCTGGACCTTCTCGTCGTGCCCTCCGCCGAGCTCTCCCGCGGCCGTGGCGGCCCGCGCTGCATGAGCATGCCCTTCTGGCGCGAGGACCTCTAAGTCTTTCCGTTTCCGGTGCGGTCCCCCTACAACCGCACCGGTTTTGCCCGTCAAACGGGCAACACGAATACTTGCGTAATTCATTTTTCGAAAGGAAACGAACCATGGGTGTTAACCTCTCCGGCCGTAGCTTCCTCAAGCTCCTCGACCTCACCACCGAGGAGATCGAGTACCTGCTCAAGCTCTCCAAGAACTTCAAGGACATGAAGCGCGCCGGCGTTCCGCATCGCTATCTCGAGGGCAAGAACATCGTTCTGCTCTTCCAGAAGACCTCCACTCGTACCCGCTGCGCCTTCGAGGTCGGCGGCATGGATCTGGGCATGGGCGTCACCTACCTCGATCCGGGTTCGTCGCAGATGGGCAAGAAGGAGTCTATCGAGGACACCGCCCGCGTTCTCGGCCGCATGTATGACGGCATCGAGTTCCGTGGCTTTGCCCAGGACGACGTCGAGGAGCTCGCCGCTAAGTCCGGCGTGCCCGTTTGGAACGGCCTGACCACTGAGTGGCATCCCACCCAGATGCTCGCCGACATCCTGACCGTCCAGGAGAACTTCAACTACGACATCAAGGGCAAGACCCTCGTCTTCATGGGCGACTGCAAGAACAACGTTGCTCGCTCCCTCATGGTTGTCTGCTCCAAGCTTGGCATGAATTTCGTGGCCTGTGGCCCCGAGGAGTGCATGCCCGCTGACGACGTCATCGAGGCCTGCAAGCCCATCGCCGAGGCTAACGACTGCACCATCAAGCTGACCACCGACGTCAAGGACGGCGTCACCGGTGCCGACGTTATCTACACCGACGTGTGGGTCTCCATGGGCGAGCCTGACGAGGTCTGGGCCGAGCGCATCGCTCAGCTCACCCCGTATCGTGTCACCTCCGAGGTCATGGCTATGGCCAACCCGGGTGCCATCTTCCTGCACTGCCTGCCCAGCTTCCACGACACTAACACCACCATTGGCGCCGAGAAGTGCGAGCAGTTCGGCATTACCGAGCAGGAGGTCACCGACGAGGTCTTCGAGAGCCCCGCTTCCAAGGTTTTCGACGAGGCCGAGAACCGCATGCACACCATCAAGGCTGTCATGTACGCAACGCTCAAGTAAGAGCCTTTAAGCATTTCGCTCGGGGTGTATTGCTGCACACCCCGAGCGGTTTGTCTGGTAAATATCTTGCGTCGGGCGGTGGGCACGGCACGGAAGATCCGCTTCGCGCGAGAAAGTTAAATGATTTATGAAGGGGGGATGAGAACCATGACTGAGACCGCAAAGAAAAAGCGCGGTATGCCTTCATCGTTCACCATTCTTCTAGCTCTGCTGGCAATTGTTGCAGTGATTACCGTTATCGTCTCCGGCACGTCCGGCGGCGCTGTTACTGCAGCCCGCCTGAGCGATTTCTGCACCGCCCCGATTCTGGGCTTCGCTGACGCTCTGCCCGTCTGCCTCTTCGTTATGATCTTGGGCGGCTTCCTCGGTATGATGACCGAGACCGGCGCCCTGGACAACGGCATTGCCGTTCTGGTGCAGAAGCTTAAGGGCAACGAGATCATGCTCGTTCCTGTCCTTATGCTCATCTTCTCCCTCGGTGGTACCACCTATGGTATGTGCGAGGAGACCGTTCCCTTCTACGCCCTGCTCGCCGCTACCATGATGGCTGCCGGCTTCGACCCCATGGTCGGCGCTGCTACCGTCCTGCTCGGCGCTGGCTGCGGCTGCCTGGGCTCCACGGTTAACCCGTTCGCCGTCGGCGCTGCCGTCGACGCTCTGACCGGCGTTGGCATTGAGGTCAACCAGTCCATCATCATCGGCCTCGGTGCCGTCCTGTGGATTGTTACCACGGCCATTTCCATCTTCTTCGTCATGGGCTATGCCAAGAAGGTCAAGGCTGACAAGGGTTCCACCATCCTTTCGATGCAGGAGCTCAAGGACGCCGAAGAGGCTCACGGCAAGGCTGCTTCCGAGGTTAACAAGGAGGTCAAGCTCACCGGTCGTCAGAAGGGTGTTCTGATCGCCTTTGCCTTCACCTTCGTCGTCATGATCGTCGGCTTCATTCCGCTGGCCGACCTCAACGAGGGCGTCGCCAACTTCTTTGACGCTGGCGCTGTCTACGATGCCGACGGTAACACCGTCGTCCAGGGCTGGTCTGCCCTGATCACCGGCCTGCCCATTGGCCAGTGGTACTTCGACGAGGCTTCCACCTGGTTCTTCCTCATGGCTATCCTGATCGGTATCATCGGTGGCCTGTCCGAGAAGCAGATCGTTAACACCTTCATCACCGGCGCTGCCGACATGATGTCCGTTGTTCTCGTCATCGCCCTCGCCCGTGGCATCTCCGTCCTCATGGCCAACACCGGTCTCGACGTCTACGTCCTCGACGCTGCCGCCAGTGCCCTGGCTGGTCTGTCCGGCGTGATCTTCGCTCCCATGAGCTTCCTGGTCTACTTCGGCCTGTCCTTCCTGATCCCCTCGACCTCTGGTATGGCTACCGTCTCCATGCCCATCATGGGACCGCTGGCTGTTAAGCTCGGCTTCTCGCCCGAGGTCATGGTCATGATCTTCTCCGCCGCCATCGGTGTCGTGAACCTGTTCACCCCGACCTCCGGTGCCATCATGGGCGGTCTCGCCCTGGCCAAGATCGAGTGGACGACCTGGCTCAAGTTTGCCCTTAAGCTCATCGTCGTTCTCTCCGTCGTCTGCGCCATCATCCTGACCGTCGCCTGCGTGTTGATCTAAGTACCCAACGGGTGCCCCACGGAAACCTTGACGATCCTGTAGAGGATCACTTGGTCATCGTCTGTCCGGTGGGGTCAACCCACCGGTAGACTCCTACCTTTAGCCCCCTCCCGTTCCGTGCGCGGGAGGGGGCGCTCTTATGTTCCGGCGTTTTACCAAACGCCGGAACCGGCCGACGCTGCAAGCCCGCCAGAGCGGCAATCTGACGTTCAATCGTCGGGCATGGCCAAAAGGCCTATGCCCTCCTCTTTCACGTCACCTTGCCCGCTCTGGCGGGCTTTCGCTGACTTATGCTCAACCTGCGATGTTGCCATTGTTGGTGCAGGGGAAGTGCGTTTGGGGCAGCTAATTT
>NZ_JBNPLM010000026.1:0-28573 GCF_050313495.1 Collinsella sp. SGI.178
CGCGCTGCGGGGCTTCCTCCGTCCTGCGGAATGTTCTGAGAGATAGGCCCTTTTCCGTTTCCGGACGGCCCTGCTCGATCGCCCTTGTGGCGTTGGGGCTGAAGGGGTGGGGCGCGAGGGGCGCTTTGTTGGTGGGGGCTAGTATGCCCGGGCTTGGTTGGGGAATGACTTGTTTAGGGATGCTTGGAGCTTATCGAAGGATATTCGCAAGTTGAGATTCTGATCGGTTGAGCGTTTGGCTTTTGTGGTGGGGGAGTCGAGGAGGCCGTTTCTCTGTGTCGGAGGGAAGGAGAAAAGGTCTGCATGTTTTAGGGATGGCTGCTGTGCTGCGTCATTGGAAGAATGCATGCTTATGCGGCCTCCTCGATGTCCACCAAAAGGTTGCGCACGGGGTGTGCTGCTAGGTCCCGTTCGTTGGCAGTATTATGCCGCGGCTGCTGCAAAGAAGCGCTAAAGAAAGGCTTAATCAGGTTTGTTATAACAATGAAACCGCAGGTCAAAGGTATCGAATAACACTCTTGAAAGGTTTTGAGCTTAAGGGCTTTCTAAGGTTTGCGGCTCGGATGTGGCGCGGACGTGCGGAGCGTGTGAATGATCGCTGTTAGCGCTGCGGTGCGGCGGCGCATACCTGTTCGATGACCTTTTCCATGGTGGCGTCGATGCGGTCTTTCTTGAGCTCACATTCCCAGACGGTGATGGGCGTCCAGCCCATTTGGGTAAGCGCGTCGATGGCGGCTCGGTCGCGCTCGACGTTGCGGCGAAACTTTGCCTCCCAAAACTCAACATTGCGCTTGGGCTGGCTCGGATTGCACTTAGGGCAGCGATGCCAAAAGCAGCCGTTGACGAAAATGGCGATCTTGCGCCCGGGAAAGGCGATGTCAGGCTTGCCGGGTACCTTCCATTCCAGACGGTATCCCGTAAGGCCCGCTGCCCGCAGGCGCTGGCGAACGAGCAGCTCGGGTTTGGTGTTGGCGCGCTTGTTGCCCTTCATGGACTTTTTTATAGCGGCGCGACGGCGCACCAGTTCGCGCTCGTCAGCGGAGAGGTCCGAGGTATCGATGCCGTCGAGCAGACCTGGCTTGGGACGCTTTTTGCTGCGGCGCTTAGGTGCGCGCTTGGGCTTGGTGGCGGGTTTGTCGGCCGTGTTGGGCGTGGCGTCATCGGCGGCGCCGTTGGCCTCAAGCCGATCTTCCTTCAACTCAATCAGAGCATCGATAAGCCCCTTGTCGGCGGGCATCCACTCAACGGTGGCAAGCGAGGTGCGCGGAATCCAGCGGATATCGAGCTGGCGGTCGTGCTTCTGGGGCTCATCGGATTCATCGGCGAGCGAGCAGTAGTAGCACTCCATGGAGAGATGAAAATCGGGGTAGTCATACTCAACGGTGTAAAAATCGCGCAGGTTGGTGACTTTTACCTGCAGCTCTTCCATGAGCTCGCGGCGTACGGCGTCCTCGGGCGTCTCGCCGCGCATGAGCTTGCCACCGGGGAACTCCCAAAGTCCCTGCATGTCGCCGTAGCCGCGCTGCACGGCAAGCAGCTCATCGGATCCTTCCTTGCGAATGATCCCAGCGGCAACATGAATAGTCTTCAACAGGAGTCCTCTCTCAACATCGACACGTGGCAGGGTAGCTCATTTGGGTAGTCTTTTTGGGACGGGGCTTTTTTAGCTGCCCTATGTCAAATGCGGCCTCATGCTTCGAAGGCTACGGATAGGGTAGCTAAAAAGCCCCGTCCCAAAAAGACTACCCCTACCTTACGCAACAGTAAGGCAAGCGTAAGCGATATCGATGGTAGCCGACTCGGCTTCTTGCGACTATAGATGCCGTAGACTAATCGCAAGAAAGGACTCGGTATGCAAACCACGCACATGGCGACCCCGGTACTGGAAGTCGTGCATCTCGAAAAGGTATACGGAGCGCTGGGCAACGTGACCCGCGCGCTCAACGACGTCAGCTTTACCGTCAACCGCGGCGAATTCGTTGGCATCATGGGCGCTTCGGGCTCGGGCAAGTCGACGTTGCTCAACTGCGTGTCGACCATCGATAGCGCCACAAGTGGCACGATCCGCATCAACGGCCAGGACGTGACGCGAATGAAGCAGGCTAAGCTTTCGCAGTTCCGCCGCGAGGAGCTTGGCTTTATCTTCCAGGACTCCAACCTGCTCGATACGCTCACGGCACGCGAGAACATCGCCCTGCCGCTCACCATCGCCCGCACAAGCTCGGCAGAGATCTCGACCCGCGTGCAGGATGTGGCAGCGCGCCTGTCCATCAGTCAGGTGCTCGACAAGTATCCCTACCAGATGTCCGGCGGTCAGCAGCAGCGCGTTGCCGCGGCTCGCGCGCTCGTCACCGACCCCACCATGATCATGGCCGACGAGCCCACCGGCGCTCTCGATTCCAAGAGCGCTCGCCTGCTGCTCGAGAGCCTGGAGGCCCTTAACCGCCGCCTGCGCGCCACCGTGCTCATGGTCACGCACGACAGCTTTGCCGCCAGCTACACGAGCCGTGTGCTGTTTATTCGCGACGGCAAGATCTTCACCGAGCTGCGCCGCGGAGACACCGACCGCCGCGAGTTCTTCGACCGCATTATGGAGGTCGTTGCCATGATGGGCGGTGAGGGCTCCGATGCTCTGTAAACTCGCTTGGGGCAACGTCCGCCGCGCCGGCCGCGACTACCTCGTCTACCTTTTGACGCTCACCCTGGGCGTCACGGTCTTCTATGCCTTTAACACCATCTCGATGCAGGTCGACATCGCCGGAATCGATGAAGAGGGCTTGGCGCAGGTTATGGGCAGCATGCTCGGCTACCTGACGTACTTTTTGGCCGGTGTCATGGCCTTTTTGATGGTGTATGCCAATAACTTCATCATGAAACGCCGCAAGAAGGAGTTTGGCCTGTACCAGGTGCTCGGTATGGGGCGCGGGCGCGTCGCCACGATCATGGCGCTCGAGACGGTGATAGTATCGGTTGTGGCCTTTGTCGCCGGCATTGTGCTGGGTGTGGGACTCTCCCAGCTCATGACGTTCTTTACGGCCTCGCTCTTTAAGACACAGATCGCCAATTTCCACTTCTTTTTCTCGGTGCATGCGTTCAACCTGACCCTTGCCTGCATGCTCGTAATGTTTGTGCTCACGCTGCTGCTGAACCTTCGCGCCGTGCGTCGTACCAAACTCATCGAGCTTATGGGTGCCGAGCGTCGCAACGAGAGCATCAAGACACGCAACCCCTGGATCGCGATTGCCATCTTTGCCGTGGGCGTGGTGCTTGTGGGCGTGGCCTATTACCGTCTGCTACGTGATGGGTTCCCGCTAACCGCGACGGACAGCAAGCTGCAAGAGGCCATGAACCAGTTTGGCATTACGACCGCTATGGTTACCGTGGGCACCTTTGCCCTGTTCTGGGGACTCTCGGGCATGCTTATCAAGCTGCTGCAGAGCCTGCGCGGCGTGTATTGGCGCGGCCTCAACATGTTTATCGTGCGCCAGCTTGCGGCCAAGGTCAACACGGTGTGCTTTTCGATGGGCGTCATCGCGATGATTCTGTTCCTTGCCATTACTTCTGTGACTTGCGGCATGTCGATTGCCAGCGTGATGAACGAGAACCTGGAGCGCTATGCGCCGGCCGATATGTCGCAGACGTATGTCTATTACACGCCCGATACGCTCGACTACTACAAAGAGTATGTCAATCCGTCTGAGGCCGATCGCATGGTGCTGGCCGATACAACGGTCGATTTGTACCCCGCATGGCACGGTAAGGGCAAGTCGGCGGACAACAACGACGAGACCGGCAAGAAGGTCAATATCGCCGATGTTGCCGGTGAGCATGTGCAGATCGATTCGTATCTAAGTTACCCGTTTGGCGGTTCGAGTCCTTCGGTGTCTGCGGGTGAGATGTGCAAGACCATGGGCGAAAAGCTTCCCAAGGCGTTCGGGGGTAGCAAGCCCGATGCGATAGGTCTGTTTGTGACGCCGGCGAGCCAGTACAACAAGCTGCGTCAGATGATGGGCGAGGAGCCGGTGAGCATTGGCCGCGACCAGTACTTGCTTACGTGTGATATGGGCGGTGAGCTGATCGACCTGTACACCAAGTATATGGCTGGCGGCCATGCCCTTACCTTGGGCGGGCATACGCTCAAGCCCGCAACTGATAAGTCGGACGAGGACACGGCGGCCATCGCCAACTCGGCGATGGGCAGTAATCCGGGTACCGTCGTCGTTGCCGACGAGCTGTTGTCCCAACTCAATCTGCAGCCGTATTCCAGTAGCCTGCTCGTTAACTACAAACAGGGGATGGATACGACCGAGGCAGACGAGAGCATTGAATACACTGTGCTCGATAAGCTACTCGTTGACGGCAAGGAGCCGGGATCGTGGGGAATCTTCATCACACGCTCCGAGATGTACACGCAGGCAGCGCAGATGAACGGCATGATTAGCTACCTAGCCATCTACATCGGCTTTGTATTGGTCGTTGCATGCGCGGCGATTCTGTCGATCCAGCAACTCTCCAACGTGGCCGACGGCAGCCGCAGCTATCGTGTGCTGGCACAGATCGGCTGCGACGACCGCCAGATTCGCCATTCGGTGATGGCGCAGCAGGCGGTATTCTTCCTGTTCCCGCTGGCAGTGGGTCTGGCGCACTCCTTTGTGGCACTTAAGGTGATTATCGAGCTGGTGAGCATATTCGGAAATATGAGCATCGGCGGCACCGTGGGCCTCACTTGCGCGATCTTCCTGGCAGCGTACGGTGGCTACTTCCTGGTGACGTACCTCATGAGCACCGGAATGGTGCGAGCTGCCATAGCCACCCGCTACAGCGAATAACAAGCGGGCAAAATCGTCGCAAAATCAGAGGCGTATGACCGCCGCGAAGGGACAAGGGGCCCTTTCGCGGCGGTTTTTTCCAACCTGGTGCGTCTCAGATACAAGTGAGTAGACTTTTTTGAACCTGCCGAGCACATCGCGACAAATGCTCAATAAAACCGCAGGTCAGAGCTGTGGCGTTTTGGGGCGTGCTTGGCCTCCTGCAAAAAGCCTACTCACTTGGTTTTTCTGCTAGAAGACCGCCGCGAGGGAAGGCAACTCCCCCGGGTAGTCGTTGGGGACGTTCTTAAACGACTAGTCAAACAAGAGCGTCCCCAACGACCACCCCAAAAGGAGCGTCCCCAAGTGCTAGCTTTGGCAACGACGCTGGTAGAAAAACGTCAGCGAAAACCCGTACACGCGAGCAATGTGCCTTGAAGCGAGGCGGCATTGACCTTTTGGTCATGCCGTCGAAGCTGAAAGGCAGATTGCTCGCGTGTACGGGTTTGCAGCGTCGGCCGGTTACGGCGTTTGGTAAAACGCCGTAACCTACACCCGCTCTGCGATCTCGTGGATGAGGTAGTCGGTCTTTTCCCAGCCCAGGCACGGGTCGGTGATGGACTTGCCAAAGACGCCGCCGTCGACAGACTGGTTGCCGTCCTCCAGGTAGGATTCGATCATAAAGCCCTTGACCAGCTTGGAGATGGACTCGTTGCGGCGGCAGCTGTCGAGCACCTCCTTGCAGATGCGGTGCTGCTCCAGCGGGCGCTTGCCCGAGTTGTCGTGGTTGCAGTCGATGACCGCCGCCGGGTTGGCGTAGCCGGCATGCTCGGTATAGCGCTCGGCCAGACGCTCCAGATGCTCGTAGTGGTAATTGGGGTAGGTACGACCGTCGAGACCAATGTAGCCACGCATGACGGCGTGCGCGAGCGGATTGCCGTCGCACTCGACCTCCCAGTTGCGGAAGATGAAGCTTTGATGTGCCTGGGCGGCGTAGATGGAGTTGAGCATGACGGTGGTGGAACCGGCGGTGGGGTTCTTCATGCCCACAGGCACCGAAATGCCGCTCGACACCAGACGATGTTCCTGGTTCTCGACCGAGCGCGCGCCCACGGCGACGTAGCTCAGCAGGTCGACGAGGTACTGGTAGTTGGACGGGTAGAGCATCTCATCGGCGGTAAAGAAACCGGTCTCCTCGATGACGCGCAGGTGCATATGGCGGATGGCCTTGACGCCCTCGAGCAGGTCGTCGGGAGCCTCGGGGTTGGGGTT
Organism: Collinsella sp. SGI.178; assembly: GCF_050313495.1. Lineage (NCBI taxonomy): Bacteria > Bacillati > Actinomycetota > Coriobacteriia > Coriobacteriales > Coriobacteriaceae > Collinsella > Collinsella sp. SGI.178. Next base: position 6,081 of record NZ_JBNPLM010000026.1, read on the forward strand.
GTGCAGCAGGCCCTTGTAGCCAGTGCCCTTGGTGCGCGGCTTGTTGGTATAGACGCGCGGAATGATGATGAGTTTGTCCTTGACCTCTTCGGCGACCTTGGCCAGTCGGCTCATGTACTCAAGCACCGAGTCCTCGCGGTCGGCAGAGCACGGGCCGATGATGAGCACCTTGCGCGCGTCCTCGCCGGTAAAGACCTTGGCGACCTCGGCGTCGAATGCCTGTTTTTTGGCGGTAAGATCGGCGGAAAGCGGCATTTCCTCGCGGATTTCCATGGGGATCGGCAACCTGCGCTTGAATTCCATGGCCATACGGGGCCTCCTCAATCAAATAAGACAAAGTGTGCATTGTCGAATGCTCGGCATTATCCGCTGTCGCACGCTAAAGTGCAAGCCCTCGTTACCCCAAAACCTGCCAAAAAGGGACAGGTTTATTTTGGCAGGTTTTATCTGGTCAAACGTCAACTGACCCTGGAATGGAATGATGTCACGTGGCTTGGAAGAGGCCGTCGATTTGGTCCCAGGGGAGGCGGTTTGAGGGTTGCAGAACAAAAAATGGGGGCGCAGGTTGTCCTGCGCCCCCGTTCTCGGGTGTTATTTGTTCCCTGCGGCAGAATCTACGCAGCTTCGTCGAACTGCGAGTTGTACAGGTCGGCGTAGAAGCCGCCTTGAGCGAGCAGCTCGTCGTGCGTGCCCTTCTCGACGATGTCGCCGTCGCGAATTACCAAGATCACGTCGGCGTTGCGGATCGTGGACAGGCGGTGTGCGATAACAAAGCTGGTACGGCCCTGCATCAGCGCATCCGTGGCGCGCTGAATAAGCTCCTCGGTGCGGGTATCGACGTTGGATGTCGCCTCGTCCAAAATCAGCGCCGGGCGGTCGGCCAAAATGGCGCGGGCAATGGTCACGAGCTGGCGTTGGCCCTGCGAAAGGTTGGTGCCTTCCTCGTTGATCATAAAGTTGTAACCGCCGGCGAGCGTATGGATAAAGTGGTCGCAGCGTGCAGCGCGTGCAGCGGCCTCGACCTCGGCATCGCTTGCATCGGGGCGTCCGTAGCGGATGTTCTCGCGGATGGTGCCGTTAAACAGCCACGTATCCTGCAGCACCATGGCAAACTCGCCGCGCAGTGCCGCGCGGTCCCAATCGCGTACGTCGACGCCATCGACGCGCAGCGAGCCGCCGTCCACGTCGTAGAAGCGCTGTAGCAGCTTAATGAGCGTGGTCTTGCCGGCGCCGGTGGGACCGACGATGGCGATGGTCTGGCCGGGCTGTGCCTCGCAGCTAAAGTCGTGGATGATGGTCTTGTCGGGCGTGTAGCCAAACTTGACGTGGTCAAACTCCACATGGCCAGGGCGCTTTTCGGGAATCTGCGCGTCGGCCTTCTGCTCCTCCTCGGGCGCGGCCAGAAACTCAAAGACGCGCTCGGTGGCAGCGGCCATAGACTGCATCGTGTTGCTCACGTTGCCCAGCTGCTGCACGGGTTGCGTAAAGTTGCGAACGTACTGGATAAAGCTTTGGATGTCGCCGGGCGTGGCATTGCCGGTCAGCGCGAGCTGTGCGCCCACCACGACCACGCCCACGTAGCCCATGTTGCCCACCAAGCTCATAAGCGGCATCATCAGGCCCGACAGGAACTGCGAGCGCCAGCCACTAATAAAGAGGCGGTCGTTTTGACGGTCGAACTCTTCGATTGAGGCCTCGGCGCGGTCGAACACCTGAATGACGTTCTGGCCGGCAAAGTCCTCCTCGATAATGCCGTTGACGGTGCCCAGGACCTGCTGCTGCTCGCGGAAGTACGGCTGCGAGAAATGAATCATCACGGTCAGGATAATCGCGGCGGCCGGCAGTGTGAGCACGGTGACGCCGGTAAGCGGCAGGCTGATCGACAGCATCATGACGAGCACGCCGATAATCTGCGTCACCGACGTGATGAGCTGCGTCACGCTCTGGTTGAGCGACTGACCCAGCGTATCGACGTCGTTGGTGATGCGGCTGAGCACATCGCCCTTGCTGTGTCCGTTAAAGTAGCTCATCGGCACGACAGCGATCTTGGCGGCGATCTCCTTGCGCATGCGGTAGCAAATCTTTTGCGTGACGCCGGTCATGAGCCAGCCCTGGATGAGGCTGCAAACAGAGCTTGCCAGATACAGGCAGAGCAAAAAGCCGAGCGTCTTGGCGATCCAGGCAAAGTCGACATCGCCGGTACCGTTGACCTTGGCGACCAGGCCTTCGAACAGCTTGGTCGTAACCTGGCCGAGCACCTTGGGTCCCACAATGTTAAAGACGACCGAGCACACGGCAAAGGCGACGGCGGCAAGCACGGCAACCTTGTGTTGACCGATATAGCCGAGCAACTGCCGCATGGCACCCTTAAAGTCCTTGGCCTTCTCGCCGCGGCCCATGCCACCCATGCGGCCCATGGGACCGCGCTGGCGGGTGGGCTTGGGAATCTGAGTCTTGGTCTCGTCTGCCATTAGTGCTCGCCTCCCTCCATAACGGCTGCAATTTCTTCTTGAGTGAGCCCCAGCTCCTCGGCGGAAAGCTGCGACTGTGCGATCTCCAGGTACGCCGGGCAGCTGTGCAGCAGCTCCTCGTGCGTACCAGTGCCCACCACGTGGCCGTCGTCGAGCACGATGATCTGGTCGGCGTGCATGATGGTCGCGATGCGCTGGGCTACGACAACGAGCGCGGCGTCGGTAACGTTTTTGGCAAGCTCTTCGCGCAGGCGCGCGTCGGTCTTGTAGTCGAGGGCGCTAAACGAGTCATCGAACACCAGGACCTCGGGCTTTTTTGCCAACGCGCGGGCGATGGCCAGACGCTGGCGCTGACCGCCCGAGACATTGGATCCGCCCTGGCTGATGGGGGAGTCGTAGCCGCCCTCGCGCTCGGCGATAAAGTCCTCGGCTTGGGCGATGCGCGCGGCCTCGTGCATGTTCTCGTCGCTTACCATGTCGCCGGCAAACTTAAGGTTGCTCTCCACGGTGCCCGAGAACAGACGTCCCTGCTGCGGGATGTAGCCAATGCGGCGGCGAAGCTCGGAAAGGGTCATATCGCGCACGTCGATGCCGTCGAGTGAAATGCTGCCGCCCGTGACGTCGTATAAGCGCGGAATCAGCTGTACGAGCGTGGACTTGCCCGAGCCCGTGGAACCAATGATGCCGAGCATCTGACCGGCATGCGTGGTGAAGTTCACACCGCTAATGACGTCGGCGCGGGCATCGGGATACTGGAAGCTCACGTCGCGGAAGGTGAGCTCACCGCGCGGTGCGCTGGCGGCGGGCAGTTTGGGCGAGGCGGGGTCGTTGATGCTCGTGGGGCAGGTGATGACCTCTTCCACGCGCTCGGCTGCGACCTCGGCGCGGGGCAGGATGACCGAAACCATGGTGAGGATCATAAACGCCATGACGATCTGCATGGTGTAGGAGATAAACGCCATCATGTTGCCGACCTGCATCACGCCATCGGACACGCCCTGCGCGCCAAACCAGACGATAAGCACGGTGATGCAGTTCATGACGAGCATCATGAGCGGCATCATAAAGCTCATGGCACGATTGGTGTAGAGCTGCGTGGTCATTAGGTCGAGCGAAGCCTTGTCAAAACGCTCGAGCTCATGCTCCTCGCGGTTGAACGAGCGGATGGGCATAAGGCCGTCGAGCAGCTCGCGGGCGGTGAGGTTCACGCGGTCCACAAAGCTCTGCATCTTTTTGAACTTGGGCATGGTGAGGCCCATAAGCACGCCGACGACGGCCGAGACCGCGATGATGGCTACGGCGATGGTCCACTCCAGGCCGGTGTGGTTGGCCAGGACGCGCATGACGGCGACGATGCCCATGACGGGGGCCATCAGGCACATGCGGATAAACAGGGTTGCGGCCATCTGAATCTGCTGAATGTCGTTGGTGCAGCGGGTGATGAGCGAGGCCTGGCTAAACTTGCCCACCTCGGCCGGCGAGAAGTGCATAACCTTGTTGAAGGTCTCGCGGCGCAGGTCGCGTGCGATGGAACAGGCGGTGCGCGAGGCCACGGCGCCGGTCAGGATGGTGGCGATGAGCGAGATCAGGCACAGACCAAACATCGTGGTTGCCATGCGGCCCAGATAGGCGTTCTGCACGTCGGCGGGGTCGATGCCCTGCGCCTTGTACTCGTCTTGTACATAGCTCACGGCGCGTTGGGTCACGATGGAACCCGACATGGAGCCCATTTTGTCCGCCATATCGTTGGCGCTCTCGACGAGCTTGCCCTGGTCGATTAGGCCGCCTTCAACGCCTAGGCGTAGGCTCTTCATGGTGATCTTACCGCCGTCGGTATCAATCTGCTTTTGCATGTTCTGCGCCGCCGCGGCCTTCTGCTGCATCTCGGCGAGCTGCTCGGGCGTCATTGCCGCCATCTGCTCGGGGGTGGGCATGGCCTGGGCGGCGTTGTTGTTATTCTCGCTGGACGAACCCATCATGTCATCCATGGAGTTGGCGTCAATGCCCTGGTTGAACGAAAGGACGACGGTCTCGGGCAGGCTCACGATGTCGGCAATCTTGCCGCCGTCGGCGCGCTCCTCTTCGGTGCCCTTGTACGTTCGAATGCCGTTATTATCCGCCTTGCTAAACACGGCCTCCACAGCTTTGGCGTCCTTATCGCTCATAAAGAGTTCGAGGTCGTCGAGCGATTCGGCGCGAATGGTGTCAGGCACGGGCGAGGCGATACCGCCTTGCTGCACGCCCACGTCGACGATGTCGCTCATATACGTAGGCAGCGCCAGATCGGCGTTGCAGCTGATTACGATAAGTACGATAGCTGCGAACAGTGCCAGGACATGCTTTTTAAAGAGCTTGAGAATCCTCACTCGGCATCTCTCCTTTCTTGATTGCGGTCGATAATTTCGTTGGCACGCCTAAGAAGGCGCACCATCTCTTGGGTATCTGTTTCGCCGAGCTGCTCGAGGAAGGCCGCGGTGCGGTCCTCGAATTCCCGATGCTTGATTTCGAGATCATGGAATCCCTTGTCGGTCACCGTGACGTGTACGCGACGACGGTCGGTCTTTGAGTGCTCGCGCTCGACCCAGCCTTTGGCTTCGAGAGCGCGCAGGATATTGGCGATGCGGGCGCTCGAGACCCAGGCACGATCGGCGAGTTCGCTTGGCGTGAGCGAACCGCCAGCGAGCATGAGGGCGCGCATGACGGCCATCTCACCACTGAGGGCTTTGTCCGCAAAGCGCGAAATGCGCTGATGCATACTGCCGAACTCGGTAAGGAGCTGACGCCCAAGTTCACGGAAATCGGTATCTTTCACCGAAAACCCCTAACACTAGAAACTATTTTTGGTAGAAGATGATACCCCCATATGCGGGCCTCATGCAGTGGGCAATATTAAGAGCGCATAAAGACTTAAAATAATTCAATTGCTGAAGCGTTTCAAAGAACTATCATGCCCGCGGTTAGGCGAGGGGTTGTCACCACCATGACGACTGGGACTCATTTATCGCCATGTGCGATGCTCCAACTTCCCGCAAGGAGACACCTGAATCAAGGGGGTTGGAGTCATGGCATTTGACTTCACGGGTAAAACCGCGATCGTTACCGGTGGCACTCAGGGCATTGGCCTCGAGATTGCCAAGGGTATCGTTGCGGGCGGCGGACACGTCGCGCTCATCGCAAGGAACGCTGCTAAGGGCGAGGCGGCTGTGGCCGAGCTTGGCGAGGGCAACAAGTTCTATCAGCTCGATGTCGCCGATGCGCCCAAGGCGCGCGAGACCGTCGAGCAGATTTTTACGGACCTGCCGCAAACCAACATCCTGATCAACTGCGCCGGTGTCATCAGCACCAAGAAGTTTGACGAGATCGACGACACCGAGTGGCGTCGCACCATCGACATCAACCTCAACGGCACCTTTACCATGATGAATGCCGTGTACCCGCACTTTAAGGCGGCACATGCCGGCACTATCGTCAACGTGAGCTCCGTTGCTGGCAAGATCGGCGGCGGCCTGCTCGGCACCGCGGCCTACGCGAGCTCCAAGGCCGGTGTCAACGGCCTTACCAAGGCGGTCGCCAAGGAGGGCGGTAAGTTCGGCGTCCGCTGCAACGCTGTGTGCCCGTCGCTCACGCTTACCGACATGACGTCGATCCTTTCTGACGAGAACTCTCAGCGCATCATCAACGGTATTCCTCTGGGTCGCGCCGCCCAGGCCAGCGAGCCTGCGCAGATGGTGCTGTTCTTCGCTTCCGACCTCGCCAGCTTCGTGAACGGCGAGATCGGTGACTGCGACGGCGGCATCGTCCTGGACGGGTAATACCCCGCGGTAATCGTTTGGCGGCGACCCTGGCGACTCGGGGTTGTCGCCTTCTTTCTGACATAGGCGCGTGCGGCTACGATTCGCATGCATCCAAAGGAGATATATATGAGTGAATCGACTGCGGTGGAGGCGCCGGCTGCAAAGGAGCCGTTCTTTAAGATGTCCTCCATCCCGGGTGCCAATATTTTGGTGCCGCTTTTGCTGGGCTGCTTGCTCAACACGCTATTCCCCGACCTGTTCAAAACGCTCGGCAGCTTTACGCTTGGCATGACTCAGCAGGGTGCAAGCCCGCTCGTGGGCGCTTTTTTGCTCATCGTCGGTACGACGATTTCGTTTAAAAGTGCTCCTGCCGCCGCTGCACGCGGCGCCATCATCATCGCTGTCAAGCAGATCGTGGTCGTTGCCGTGTCGCTGCTTATCCTTTATGTATTCAACGACAACCTGTTTGGCATCTCTGCCATGGTGATGCTGGCGGCTTGCACCGGCGCCAACAATGCTATGTACGCTGGCCTGATGGGTACCATGGGCAACGAGGCCGAACGTGGCGCCGTCGCCATCACCACACTCGTTGTCGGCCCTCCGGTCACAATGATCGTGCTCGGCGCTGCTGGCCAGGCTCCGATCGGCTGGTCGCTCGTGGGCGCCATCCTGCCGATCGTCGTCGGCATTATTCTGGGTAACCTCTTCCCGAGCTTTAAGAAGATGATGGCTCCGGCACTTTCCGCCATCATCGTGCTCGTCTTCTTTGCCATGGGCTCGACCATGACCTTTGGCCAGCTCATCAACGGCGGTCTTCCCGGCATCCTGCTCGGCGTGATCTGCTCGGTGGTCTTTGCAATTCCCGTCATCGCGGTCGATAAGTTCACGGGCGGTACGGGTGTCGCAGGTGCGGCCATTTCGAGCTGCGCCGGAGCCAATGTGGCCACGCCTGCCGCCATGGCGAGTGTCAACGAGGCCATGTACGGTGGCGCCGTGCTCGCGACGGCTACGGCGCAGGTTGCAGCGTGCGCCATCGTGACGGCCATTTTGACCCCGCTGGTCACCAGCTGGTGCTACAAGCATTTTGAGGGCCAGGGTCACGGCGACAGCAAAAAGGCCGCGGCCGACAAGGTCGCCGCAGCCGCTTAATGCCAAGCGGCAATCAAAGCTAAATAACTAGCCACGCCACAGGGCGGCCCCGGGGGAAATCCCGTGGCCGCCCTGCAGTTTCTGTGGGTCTCTGGGACACTTTACCCTGCTAAAGCTGGCATAACAGCTAGAGTGAACGTCGTACAAAGGCAAGGAAAAATACCAAACAAATCGGTGAACGGTAGTTGTTCGCGCTCACATTTCCTGCGGATTTGTTAAAAACGCCCTAATGTTATAAAAAAAGAAACATATAACAGCCCTGATGAAGGGGGTAGCTATGTTATCCTTCTCAAACGGGTGAAATCTTGGGTTTTGGGTTGCAGTTCCAAGGTGGACAAACGTTTTTCCCTGTGCTAACGCGCGATGGAAGGCGAATGAAGCCGGTCATGCAACCCGAACATTCAAGAATTCAATAAGCAGCGGTGTGAGAGAGCGCCGCATTATACGTAACTAGGAGCGTGGTTACACAATGCAGGAGGCATGGGAAGGCTTCAAGGAAGGCATCTGGACGGGAGAGGTTGACGTCCGAGACTTCATCCAGAAGAACTACACCCCCTACGAGGGCGACGAATCGTTCCTCGCCGGTCCGACCGAGCGTACCAAGGAGCTGTGGGGCGAGGTTCTCGACCTGCTGCTCAAGGAGCGCGAGCAGGGCGGCGTCCTCGATATGGACACCAAGACTGTCACGGGTATCGTGAGCCACCCCGCTGGCTACATCGATAACGCCCACCGCGAGAAGGAGACCATTGTTGGCCTCCAGACTGACAAGCCGCTCAAGCGCGCTCTGCACGTCAACGGTGGTATCCGCATCGCTTGCCAGGCTGCCAGCCAGCACGGCTACAAGGTCGACGAGAACGTTGTCGAGCGCTACACCTTCGAGCGCAAGACCCACAACGCCGGCGTCTTCGATGTCTACACCCCCGAGATGCGTGCTTGCCGCTCGGCTCACATCATCACCGGTCTGCCCGATGGCTATGGCCGCGGCCGCATCATCGGCGACTACCGTCGTGTCGCCCTGTACGGCGTCGACTACCTGATCAAGGACAAGGAGGCCCAGAAGGCTTCCACCCCGACGGTCATGACCGCCGACAACATCCGCGATCGCGAGGAGCTGCAGGAGCAGATCCGCGCCCTCGGCGAGCTCAAGATGATGGCCGAGACCTATGGTTTCGATATTTCCAAACCTGCTACCAACACGCAGGAGGCCATCCAGTGGATGTACTTCGCCTACCTCGCTGCCGTCAAGGAGCAGAACGGCGCCGCTATGTCCATCGGCCGTACCTCTACGTTCATCGACATCTACGCTGAGCGCGACCTTGCCAACGGTACCTTTACCGAGGAGCAGATCCAGGAGTTCGTGGATCACTTCATCATGAAGCTCCGCATGGTCAAGTTTGCCCGTACCCCCGAGTACCAGGCCCTGTTTACCGGCGATCCGCAGTGGGTCACCGAGTCCATCGGCGGCATGGGTGTTGACGGCCGTACGCTCGTTACCAAGATGAGCTTCCGCTACCTGCACACGCTCGAGAACATGGGCACCAGCCCCGAGCCCAACATGACCGTTCTGTGGTCGACCCGTCTTCCCGAGAACTTCAAGAAGTTCTGCGCCAAGACTTCTGTCGCCAGCTCCTCGGTCCAGTACGAGAACGACGACCTCATGCGCGTTTACCACGGCGACGACTACGGCATCGCCTGCTGCGTGTCCTCCATGCGCATTGGCAAGGAGATGCAGTTCTTCGGCGCTCGTGCCAACCTGGCCAAGTGCCTGCTGTACGCACTCAACGGCGGTGTTGACGAGGTCTCCAAGAAGCAGGTCGGCCCCAAGTATCGCGCCGTCGAGGGCGACACGCTCGATTACGATGACGTTATGGCCAAGTACAACGACATGATGAAGTGGCTCGCTGGCGTGTACGTCAACTCGCTGAACATCATTCACTACATGCACGACAAGTATTGCTACGAGCGCATCCAGATGGCTCTGCACGACAAGCACGTGCACCGCTGGTTCGCTACGGGCATCGCTGGCCTTTCCGTCGTGGCTGACTCCCTGTCCGCCATCAAGTACGCCAAGGTTCACCCCGTCCGTGACGAGAACGGCATCATCGTCGACTTCGAGACCGAGGGCGAGTTCCCCAAGTACGGTAACGACGACGACCGCGTCGACCAGATCGCTCACGACGTTGTGCACCAGTTCATGGAGTACATCCGCATGAACGACACCTACCGCAACTCCGTGCCCACGACCTCGGTTCTGACCATTACCTCCAACGTCGTGTACGGTAAGAAGACCGGCTCCACGCCCGACGGCCGCAAGGCTGGCCAGCCGTTCGCCCCGGGTGCTAACCCCATGCACAAGCGCGATAGCCAGGGCGCCATCGCTTCGCTGTCTTCGGTTTCCAAGCTCCCGTTCCGCGATGCCCAGGACGGCATCTCCAACACCTTCTCCATCATCCCGGGCGCGCTCGGCAAGGAGGACCAAGTGTTCTTTGGTGATATCGACCTTGATCAGCTGGGCGAGTAACTATTGTTAGTGCTATACTAACAATAACGATTACTGATTAGTGCGCCGGTTTCGGCCGGCGCCTATCGATTGAAGGAGACACATTATGAAGGTTTCTGAAGTTTCCGAGACTCAGGCCGACAACCTGGTCCACATGCTCGACGCTTACGCCGAGAAGGGTGGCCACCACCTGAACATCAACGTCTTCAACCGTGAGACGCTGCTCGACGCTCAGGCTCACCCCGAGAAGTACCCGCAGCTGACCATCCGCGTTTCCGGCTATGCCGTGAACTTCCACACGCTCACCAAGGAGCAGCAGGACGAGGTCATTTCGCGTACCTTCCACAACAAGTTCTAAAGGGACTCAACTCCCACCGGAGACCCGGTAAGGCCTACGCACTTTGCCTCTCAAACGTCCTCGCCGCTTCGCGGCTGCGGAATGTTTGCGAGGCAAAGTGCTCCCGGCCTTGCCGGGTCTCCTGCGTTATCGCACTTTAGGGAACCACGCTAAATTAAATTGGTGTCCTCGGACATGCAAGAAGCCCTCGCTGCGCACTTCGTGCGGCGAGGGCTTCTTGCGTCCTGCGGAATGTTTTGGGAGGTAGCCCAAACAGCCCCGGCGGGGGTCCTTTGTAGTCACCCTTTAGGCGGAACTCTCCTAATGGGTTGAGCGTTCTGGATACTTACTTGCTACCGTTTATCGCGTATAGCTACCGTTTGCGGAGTAAGTAACACTTAGTAATAAACCGTGTAAAATCTCAGTTAAGAACGGAGTTTTCCAGGGAGACGCTGTCCTTTGTTTTGTGCAAAGGACGGCGTCTCCCTGGCGCTTGGAGGCCGTTCTGTAGCAGGACGGTGGACGTGCGTCACATATTAAAAAGTCAACGTCGAGATGGGTCGTGATAAGAATGGGCAAGTACGTAATCGTGGTTGAATCTGGTTCGGATGTGACGCCAGAGCTCTGCGAACGCTACGGCATCGTGCGTGTGCCCATGCATGTCACGATTGGTGACGAGACCGTCGAGGACGGCTCGATCGATCCGCTCGAGATCTATTCGCGCTGCAACGAGTTTGGCGTGATGCCCAAGACCAGCGGCTGCGCGCCGGCAGATTTCTCTCGCGTGTACGACCGCATTCACGCCGAGCAGCCCGACTCGACCATTTTGCATCTTGCGTATTCCGAGGCCACGACCTGTTCGCATCAGTCCTCGAAGATCGCGGCAGAGGGGCGCGACTACGTGTTCTCCATGGACACGCGTTTTGTCTCGGTGGGCCAGTCGCTTGTTGTCGTCGAGACCGCCAAATACATCGAGGCTCATCCCGATGCCACCGTCGACGAGATCTTTGCTTTTACGAACTCCGTTATGGACCGCGTGTTGCTGGGCTTTGTTCCTACCGACCTTGCCTTCCTTAAGGCGGGCGGTCGCTTGTCCAACGTCGCGTTCCTAGGCGCCCATCTGCTCAAGATTAAGCCCTGCATTGAGGTAACGGGCGGCAAGTTCGTGGCGACCAAGAAGTTCCGCGGCTCTATGCTCAAGTGCGCCCGCGCCTTTATTGACCACATGGTTGCGAAGGGCGAAATTGACTACTCGCACATTGGCCTGGCGTATTCGGTAGGCCTTTCCGAGGAGCTGCGCGACGACATGGAAGTCTATGCGCACGACCTGGGCTTTAAGGACGTTACCTGGACTCAGGTCGGCGGCGTCATCTCGAGCCATTGCGGCCCGACCGCCTTCGGCGCGGTGCTCACGCTCAAGGCGTAACGCCTGGCGTCTATCGATTTCTATTGCCTCGGCGGCGGGCGGGTTGCGACAACCTTCCCGCCGCTTTTGCATGGGGCCAAATAGGACAATCCAATTGACCGCTAAACCGTTTCGCCATCAAGCATATAGGCTAGAATGACTCTGGCATTTATGTAGCTAAAACCAATGAGAGGCAAGGTAGCGGGAATGGCTGAGATGAAGCTCGAGGGTATGGACGCTCGTCCTGAGGACTCCGCGTTTGCCCTGGGCCGCGTGCATTCGATCGAGACGATGGGAACGGTCGATGGACCCGGCATCCGCTTTGTGGTGTTTGTTCAGGGCTGCCCCATGCGCTGTGCGTATTGCCACAACCCCGATACCTGGTCGGTTAACGGCGGCACCATGGTGACCGTCGAGCACCTGATAGACGAGTTCCAGAGCAACCATGAGTTTTACCGCAGCGGTGGTATTACGGTATCCGGCGGCGAGCCGCTCCTGCAGCCTGAGTTCTTGGCCGACCTGTTCCGTGCAATGCACAACAACCCCGATGGTCGCGTACATACCTGCTTGGATAGTTGCGGCTATGCGTTCGACCCCGCGCATCCCGAGAAGTTCGATGCCGTACTCAACGAGACCGATATGGTGCTGCTCGACATTAAACACGCCGATCCCGTCGAGCATAAAAAGCTGACCGGTTGCGATCCTGCGCGCATCCTGGCGTTTGGCGATGAGCTGGCGCGTCGCAGGATCAAGGTCGTTATCCGTCACGTGGTAGTACCGGGCATTACCGACACGGCAGAGGAGTGCGAGGCACTCGGTCGTCTGATTGCCCCGTGGCATAACGTGGTGGGCCTGGAAATGCTGCCGTATCACACGATGGGCGTCGTCAAGTATGAGCAGCTGGGGATTCCCTATAAGCTCGAGGGCGTTCCGCAGATGGATACCGCGCGCATGCCCGAGCTGCGCAACGCCGTCATGACGGGCATGAAAAAGCGCCGCGCGGAACTCAAAAACGCCATCGGCTAGGGGTAGCTCATTTGGGGCCGGTAGGGTGGAGAAGTAGCTAAAAGAGCCCCGTCCTAAAAAGACTGCTCTCTGGGTTGCGGTGAGATGCGCAACAGAATCGTGCCATTTGGATAAATACGCTTGTGGTTTCTTTAAAGACACCTTAAACGCTTCTGAATATCTTTGGAAAGAAATGCCTGCTCGGTATTATGCTGCTCGTATATGAACGGGAGCAATCAGGAGACCACGTGCGAAACAACGCATCGCGGGACGAGCATGTGCCGCAGCATAGCAGCAGATATGAGACGAAGGGCACGTCTTCGCGTGGCCTTGCCGACGCTCGCATCCGCGTGACGAAGATTGCCGCCATTGGGATGCTAACGTTGGCGGTTATTATCCTCGGAATTACCGCTAAAACCTACGCGTCGGAGCGAATGGCACACTCAGATGCGTCAACGGTACAGACGCAAAACAAAAAGGTCTCTAAATCTAAAGCCACCGCAAGTCAAACCCTGTCGACAGCGAGCCTCAAGACGAGGCTTTCGAAGGCGGACTTTAACGATATTCCCTCAGGCGATACCGTGCAGACCTTCTCACTGGTTGATGACCAGATCCCCGTCCTTGAGGATGAGAGCCTCGCCGCGCTCCAAGATACCCTTGATCAGGCCCAGGAATTGGGCGACGTGGGTGTGGTGTTTTACGATCTGTCGAGCGGCAAGGGCGTGACGTATAACGCGGACGCCGAGGTGTACGGTGCGAGCAGCTACAAGGCGCTCTATGTACTCTACGTCTGCGAGTTACTGGTCGAGACAGGGCAAGTATCGCTCGATGATACTCTGGGCACCTATGGCGGCTACAGTATGGGCTGGCTGACGGTTCGCGACCTGATCGAGACCTCGGTCGTCAACTCGGATAACGACTCGTTTATCGCGTTGCGTGCAACGTTTGATCAAGATGGCTACGAGGATTGGATTGCCGCACTCGGCGTCGAAGACGAGGTCGCGCTCGATCCAATGAGCGATTTCCCAACCTACTGCCCGCGCACCTCGGCCAAGTTGTGGCGCGAGATGAGCGAGTATTTGAGCCGCGAGAGCGAGACGTCGCAATGGCTGTCGGGCCTTCTGGCCTCTACGACCCGGTCCTTTATCCGTGACGGCATTGCGGACGACCATGCCATGGTGCGTAACAAAGCCGGTTGGATCAGCGAGGCAGGTTGCAATGCGACGTGCGATGCTGGCCTCATCGATGTCGATGGCGACACCTACATTATGAGCATCATGTCATCGATGCCGTGGAGTGACCGTTCGAGTGAGGCCGTGGCCGCCATCGCCAAGGCACTCTACGATACCCGCGCTGCGCTGGCCTAACGGCTTCGTATTGCGCGGTTGAGTCAAAATGCTGGTACCATACCGTGGATAAACAGTTTTCACAGGTTTGGGGGATGGTATGCCTACCATCGCAATCATCGGTGCGCTCGAAAAAGAGGTTGCGCAGATTAAAGAAGAACTGTACGGTGCCCATGTGTCGCAAGAGGCAGGCTTGAGCGTTGTAAGCGGCGAGCTCAACGGTCTGTCAGTGGTCGCCACGACCGCTGGCATGGGAACCGTAAACGCCGCTGGTGCAACACAGCATCTCATCAGCAGATATGCTCCGCAGGCCGTTGTGTTTTCGGGCATTGCGGGTGGCTTAAACTCCAAACTCCATATCAATGACGTGGTTATTGGCAAGTGCCTGCGCTATCTGGATACCGACACGGCGCTCATCGCCGAGTCGGCGCCGGAGCTTGAGGAGTTTGCCTCGACACCGGCTTTGGTTGACATCGCCACCACCGTGCTTGCCGAACATGGGTTTATCGATGCTTACGCTTCTGATTCTGCTGCGGAGAAGGACCCTAAACAGTTCCTGGTTGGCACTATCGCTACAGGCGACCGCTTTGTAACGGGCGACGCCATGCGCACCGCCGCCATCGAGGCGACGCATGCCGATTGCGTTGAGATGGAAGGTGCTGCGATTGCCCATATTGCAGCCAAGAACGGTGTCGATTGTCTGGTGCTGCGTGCTATCAGCGATAATTGTGACGAGGCATATGACGCGTTTTGCGAGCGAGAGTTCGATTTGGACGAGTACGCCCGCACCGCGAGCGGCATTACACTCGATATCGTCCGCTGCATCGCCGCTGCGTAATCGTGCATCCCTATTGTAAGAACCTACGACCAAGGAGTATCCATGGCCGATTCCATTAACTACCAGCTTGCCAAGTTCGTCGCCAGCTACGGCAAGGTTTCGCAGATCCCCGAGTCCACCTGTCCCGAGGTGAGCTTTGTGGGCCGCTCCAATGTGGGCAAGTCGTCCATCATGAACAAGCTCTTTGGCCGCAAGAACCTGGTTAAGGTTTCGAGCACGCCGGGCAAGACGAGCAATATCAATTTCTTCGAGGCCGACGACGTGCACTTTGTGGACCTGCCGGGTTACGGTTTCGCCCGTCGTTCCAAGGCCGAGCGCGACCGCTGGGCCGATCTCATCGGCGACTTCTTCGACTCCGAGCGCAGCTTTAACCTGGTTGTGTCGCTGGTGGACATTCGCCATGACCCCAGCAAGCTCGACCATGACATGATCGACTACCTGCAGGGCAACGAGTTCAACTTTATCGTCTGCCTCACCAAGGCCGACAAACTCAGCCGCACCCAGCAGGCCCGCCAAGCGGCAGCCATCAAAAAGCAACTCAACGTCCCGGCCGAAAACGTAATCATCACAAGCTCCCAGACCGGCACCGGCATCGACGAGCTCAAGCGCCGCATTGCCGAGGCCTGCCTCTAGTAGGGGCCCCTATCAATAAAATGCAGAACATCAGCCCGGCGACTTTCCAGAGTGTAGGTCCCTGTAGCCGCCGCCGGCGAAGTTAACATAGGGGAGGCCAGGGGCTTTGCCCCCAAATCTTTCCGCAGGACGGCAGGACCCCCGCCGCACGAAGTGCGCAGCGGGGGTCCTGCCATGTCCGAGGACGATTTGGGGGCAAAGCCCCTGGCCTCCCCGGCGGGTATAAGGTACGGCGACTACAGGTATTCGATCTGGGCGCCTTCCGTGTCGCACGTTAGAATATGCGTCTCACACTTGGGGAACTGCTCACGCAGCTTGACCTGCAGGAATTTTGCCACGATGGTGTCGTCGGTCACAGCCATAAGGGTAGAGCCCGAACCGCTGATCCAGATGGTCTTGGCGCCGCCGTTAAGGCAGGTGTCGCGCACAGCGTTGTAGTCGGGAATCAGGCGACGACGATAGGGCTCCTGGATGCGGTCGTCATTGGCGGCGGCAATCAGGTCGAGGTCGCCGGCCTCCAGGCCTCGCGTCATGCCGGCGATACGGCCCATTTGCCATACGGCGGTGGAGAGCGGAATCTCCTGCGGCACGACCTTGCGCGCCTCGCTCGTGTGAACCTCGTAGGGCGGAATCACGGTAATAAAACGCAAGCGATCGCTCACCTCGTAGCGCAGGCACTGGGGGAGCGAATCGGTCGGCGTAAAGGAGCAGACGGCGCCGCCCAGGATGGCGGGAGCGACGTTATCGGGATGGCCCTCGACCTCGGTGGCAATGCGGACGAGCTCAGCGCGGTCGACGGTGTGGCCTGTCAGTGCGGCGGCGGCCATAATGCCAGCGACGACGCAAGTGGAGCTGGAACCCAGGCCGCGAGCGACGGGTACATCGGTTTGAATGTCGATGGCAACGGGAAAAGCCGGCTCGCCCCATGCGGCCAGCGCATCGACAAAGCTGACGTAGACCAGGTTGTTCTCGTTTTGGAACTCCTCGGGGCAGCCCGTGATGGTGAGCTTGTCAGCGCGCTCGAAGGTGAAGTGCGAGTAGAGGCTGACGGCCATGCCGAGGGTGTCGTAGCCGATGCCCAAGTTGGCGCTGGTTGCTGGGACGGTGATCTTGATCATGTGGGTCCTCCTGGCGTGCCTGGCTGTTTAGTTCGCTGCTCGGGCAGTCCTGCGCAAGACGGAAAGCACATTAAGTGCTTTCCTTTGCGTGCGGAGCTCGCGACGAACTAAACAGCCAGGCACGCTGTGCGCGTTCGTCATCATCCCGGGGGTTATCTGATAAAAGAAGGTGCGCCGGCTTTCGCCGGCGCTTAATAAGGGTTTTAGTTGGTAGCCATCTTTTTTGCTGCAGACTCGACGTAGCTTGCCATCTCATCGACGTCACAGACGTCTTCGAAGCGGACGGGTTTGGACTCGAGCTCGGCGAGCTGTGCCGGTGCGGACGTATTGGTGGCCTGCTCGAGCACGCGCATGGCCTCAAAGTCGTCCTCGGGAACGTTGAGACCCAGAGCATCGCAGCAGGCACGCGGGAACTTGTAGGGGCTGGCGGTCGAAAGCAGCACACGGGCCTTGGCCCCCTCGGCGGGAGCGACCTTTTCAAAGACGTGATAGCCGCAAGCGGTGTGCGGGTCGATCACGTAGCCGTTCGCATCCCAGCAGCTCTTGATGGCAGCGCGCACCTCGTCCTCGCTGGCCCAGCCGCAGCCAAAGATGCTCTGAATCTTTGCCAGCAGGTCGGCGGGAACCTCATAGTGACCAGTCTTTGCCAGCTGCTCCATAAGGCCGGCAACAAGCTCGCAGTCGCCATCGGACAGGAAGTAGAGCATGCGTTCCAGGTTGGAGCTGATGAGGATGTCCATCGACGGCGAGATGGTCGTGAAGAACGGACGGTTGCGGTCGTAGACGCCGGTGGTCAGGAAGTCAGCCAGCACGTTGTTCTTGTCGCTCGCGACGACGAGCTTGGCGACGGGCAAACCCATGCGCTTGGCATAGTAGCCGGCCAGGATATCGCCAAAGTTGCCGGTCGGTACGCAGAACTCCACGGCGTCGCCGGCCTCGATGGCGCCGGCGCGCAACAGCTGCGCATAGGCGGCAAAGTAGTAGACGACCTGCGGCACCAGACGGCCGACGTTGATGGAGTTGGCACTCGAAAGCACCGTTCCGGCGGCCTCCAAGCGCTCGGCAAGCTCCTTATCGGCAAAGATGCGCTTGACGGCACTCTGGGCATCGTCGAAGTTGCCGCGAATGCCGCAGACGGCGACGTTATCGCCTTCCTGTGTGGACATCTGCAGATTCTGCACGCGGCTGACTTTGCCTTCGGGATAAAAGACGGTGATGCCCGTGCCCGGAGCGTCGGCAAAACCGGCGAGTGCGGCCTTGCCGGTGTCGCCCGACGTGGCGGTGACGATCATGATGCGCTCGGCGCCGCCGTCCTTGGCGGAAGTGCGGGCCATGAGGCGGGGGAGCATCTGCAGGGCGACGTCCTTAAAGGCACTCGTGGGGCCGCCAAAGAGCTCCATCACATAGGTCTGAGGGGCGTCAGCGCCCGGCGCAGCGTCGAGTTTGACGAGCGGCGTAACCTCTTCACTCGCGAACGTGCCGCGATATGCCTCATTCACACAGGCCGAAATTTCTTCGCCCGTGTAATCATTCAGTAACATTCCCAACACATCTTGAGCGATTTCAAAGTACGATTTATCTGCAAGCGAGCTGATATCGACCTGCTGGGTGCCGAGCTCGTCCGAGACAAACAAACCCCCGTCGGGAGCGATGCCGGTGCGGATTGCCACCTTACTTGAGCACGATAAAGTGCGTCCTCGTGTACTATGATAAGTTCCCATATAACACTGCTCCTCGGATGCCTTGGTCCCAATCGGTGAAACCATGGTATCAGAGCGTGCAAAATAGGTTTGCAGAGGCTTTTAGAAAGGTAACCTCCAGCCCATGATTAAGATTGCCAAGTTTGGCGGCTCGTCGGTCGCCGACGCCGAACACTTTAAGAAGATCAAGGCCATCGTCGATGCCGACCCGGCCCGCCGTTTTGTGGTGGTTTCCGCCTGCGGTCGCCGCTTTAAGGGCGACACCAAGGTGACCGACCTGCTCTACCTGGTTAACGCGCACGTTAAGTATCACGTGTCGTGTGAGGAGCTGCTCGAGGACATTGGCCAGCGCTATTTTGATATCGCTGACGAGCTGGAGCTCACCTATCCTATCCGTGAGGAGTTCGCGGCCTTTGCCGAGCGCGCCCGCTCGGGCGGCTACTCCACCGAGGAGCTTGTGAGCCGCGGCGAGTACTTCACCGCTCGCCTGATGGCCGAGTACCTGGGCCTGCCGTTCCTGGACGCCGCGACGGTTGTGGCGTTCCATCACGACGGTACGCTCAGCATGAACCGCACCTCCGAGCTGGTGCAGGAGTACGGTCAGCAGGGCGGCTTTGTTATGCCCGGTTTCTACGGCGCGACGCGTGAGGGCCAGATTAAGCTGCTCGATCGTGGCGGCGGCGATATCTCGGGCTCGATCCTGGCCAAGTGTCTGGACGCCGACCTTTACGAGAACTGGACCGACGTCTCGGGCTTCTACTCTGCCGATCCGCGTATTGTTCCCGAGGCTCAGCCCATTGCGCGCGTTACCTACGAGGAGCTGCGCGAGCTTTCGTACATGGGCGCAAGCGTCCTGCACGAGGAGGCCGTGTTCCCCGTGCGCGAGGCGGGTATTCCGCTGGTCATCAAGAACACCAATGCGCCGCAGGACCCCGGCACCATCATTAGCGAGACGGCTGATGAGGGCGAGGCGGAGCCCATCATTACCGGCGTGACCGGCAAGCGCGGTTTTGTCGCCATCAACGTGGCCCGCGATCGCACCAAGCCCCGCGTCGGCTTTATGCGCCGTGCACTTTCGGTCTTCGAGCGCTATGACGTTTCCGTCGAGCACATGCCCACCGGCGTCGACCGCTTTGGCGCCGTGGTGCAGGAGCAGGATGTGCACGATTCGCTGTACTCGCTCGTGGGCGACATCCAGCAGGAGGTTGAGCCGCTCGAGATTGAGGTTGTCGAGGGCCTGGCGCTCATCGCGACCGTCGGTCGTAACCTGCGCGGCCGCGCAGGTATTTCCGGCCACCTGTTTGGCATGCTCGGCCAGGCTGGCGTGAGCGTGCGCATGATTTCGCAGAGCTGCGACGAGATCAACATCATTATCGGTGTCGAGGATAAGGACTTCGACCTGGCGATTCAGACCATTTACCGTGCCTTCTCCGACGAGAACGGCATTGTGAAGGTCTCCGATCTGGAGGCTCCTGCACCGATTGAACCCGCCCTGGCTGCCCTCCACAAATAGCGACCATCCCGGTAGATTTTTGGGATATGTCTAGAAATCTACCTTTTG
This sequence comes from Collinsella sp. SGI.178, assembly GCF_050313495.1. Classification (NCBI taxonomy): domain Bacteria; kingdom Bacillati; phylum Actinomycetota; class Coriobacteriia; order Coriobacteriales; family Coriobacteriaceae; genus Collinsella; species Collinsella sp. SGI.178. The sequence continues at coordinate 25,938 of NZ_JBNPLM010000026.1, forward strand.
GCGCACGAGTGGGTTTTGAGGCATGCTCCAAAAAATCTAGCGCGGGGCGTTTCGTTTCGGTTTCGTTTCGACGGGGTGGGTTTCGTGTCCGCCCCGTTCTTGTATACACTGTGCAAGAATATCCTGCCTGCTTGGCGTGCGGGCAAAAGCCACAACCTTCAAAGGGGGAAGCATGAAACAGTACACGGTTGCTATTTTGGGCGCGACGGGGGCCGTGGGCACCCAGATGCTCGAGTGCCTCAACGAGCAGGAGTTTCCGGTTGGCAAGCTCAAGCTGCTGGCGAGCGCGCGCTCTGCGGGCAAGACCGTCGAGTTCCGCGGCGAGCAGGTTGTTATTGAGGAGGCTTGCCCCGAGGCCTTTGAGGGCTGCGACATCGTACTCGGCGCTGCCGGCGACGATATCGCCAAGGAGCTGCTGCCCGAGGCCGTCAAGCGTGGCGCCGTCGTGGTCGACAACAGCCACGCCTTCCGTATGGATCCCGAGGTGCCGCTCGTCGTGCCCGAGATCAATGCCGACGACATCAAGTGGCATCACGGCCTTATCGCTAACCCTAACTGCGCAACCATCATCGGACTGGTTCCCACCTGGCCGCTGCACAAGCTTGCCGGCGTGAAGCGCATGATCGTCTCGACGTACCAGGCGGCTTCGGGCGCTGGTGCTCCCGGTATGGCCGAGCTCGAGGCCCAGCTGGCCGCCCTGGGTCGTGGCGAGGAGATTCCCGAGCCGCGCGCATTTGCCGCCCAGTTGGCGAGCAACCTGATTCCGCAGATTGGCGGCGTCAAGGAGGAGGGCTTTACCTCCGAGGAGATGAAGTTGCAAAACGAGGGTCGCAAGATTATGCACCTGCCCGAGCTGCGCGTGAACTGCACCTGTGTGCGCGTGCCTGTGCTGCGCTCGCACTCCGAGAGCATTACGCTTGAGTTTGAGCGCGACATTACGGTCGAGGAGGCCCGTGCTGCGCTGGCTTCTGCCCCGGGTGTCAAGCTGGTCGACGACCTGGGTGCCGAGGATGCGCACGACCGATTCCCCATGCCGATGGACACCTCCGACCAGGACCTGATTTGGGTCGGTCGCGTGCGCCGCGACATCTCGAGCCCCGAGGCCGCGCGTGGCATCACCTTCTGGTGCTGTGGCGACCAAATCCGTAAGGGCGCGGCAACCAACGCCGTCCAGATCGCCAAACTGCTCTGCGAGTAGCGGTGGAACTGTCCGGCGGTGGCCGGGCTCAGCTTTCAGCCTTCAGAACGTCCTCGACCATGTGCGGCGCCTTGTCCTGCTCCTTCGGAGCCGCGGACAAGGCGCCGCACTGGTCTGCGGAGTGTTCTGAAAGCTGAGCCCGGCCCCGCCTGCAGTGACTCGGCTGCGAGCGGCCTGCGATGGGTCCGTTGTTGGTTAGGGCCGCTGGACTGATGTGAGGGCACGTGGCCGTTGCGGGCCCTGGTCCTGGCGGCGGCCTCGGCGCTTTGCGCCTGCCGCCTTTGGGGACTGCGGGGCCGTGACGGCAGCTGCGGCGCTTCGCGCCTGCTGCCTGAGGTGACTTTGGGGTTGGGGTGAATTGAAGTTGAATACTTTTCCCGAGAAGTGAACGACCTATTTTGGACCCCCGAAGCATTGGCATATTTTGACCGCTATTTCCTGCGGCTTTGCTGCGCGAATCCTGCGGTTTTGTAATCAAAAAGTGTGGATGCTCCGGGGCCTCGTTTTTACTCGTTCACTTCTCGGGAAAAGTATTAGAGCTCAGCTGGCATGGGTACTGCCCTGGCGTCGAAGCCCCGCGTCTTCTCCGCTTGATTGGGGAAAGCGGCCTCGCTTAAGCAATTGCGTTCCTGCCCAGACGTATCTGCGGAGTTGTCTACACAATTCGCGGTATTATAGTGCGGAGTTTTGAAAGGAGCCGCTGGTGGTCACGACGACGTTTGCTTCGCCTTTGGGCGAAATCCTGCTTGCCGCTGATGGCCGCGGTCTGACGGGGCTTTGGTTTGAGGGGCAGGAGCACTTTGGCTCCACGCTTCTCCGGGAAGACTCCGAACATGTTGAAGGGGCCGATGCGGTTTCCGGTGCTGGTGGCATGTCGTCGGCGAGTCCGGCTCATGGTGCGGCTTCTTCGGTGCTTGAGCGTTCGTGGGCTTGGCTGAATGCTTATTTTGCAGGGCAGGAGCCTCTGTATACGCCGCCGTTGCATATGATCGGTACGGCGTTTCAGCGTGAAGTTTGGTTTGAGCTGCTTTCTATTCCGCGTGGCGAGGTCGCCACGTATGGCGAGATTGCGGCTCGTGTCGCCGCCCGCCATCGGGTGCCGGGGAACGAGGACCCCGTTGTGTCTCCTCGTGCGGTGGGAGCTGCGGTCGCTCGCAACCCTATTTCGATTATCGTGCCGTGCCATCGCGTGGTTGCCGCCGACGGCTCGCTTAACGGATATGCCGGCGGGCTCGATCGCAAGGAGTGGCTGCTTCGGCTTGAGGGCGCGTACGAGGAATAACGTTCGAGCGCTTTGCATAGCCAAGATGCCGTGAAAGAACGGGACATGCTTTCCGAATGGAGACTCAGACGGAAACCACGTCCCGGAATTCCGTTTTAAAGCGGGATGCGCTTTCCGAATGGCGTCCCAAGCGGAAACCGTGTCCCGGAATACAGC
>NZ_JBNPLM010000027.1:0-23375 GCF_050313495.1 Collinsella sp. SGI.178
GGATATATTGCCAGACCGCGAAGCGATGTGGGACGTCAATTCCACTCTTCATAAGTCCTACACAATATATCGCTTCCTATATAAGTAATAGAAAGGCTGGTGCAGAAATACTGCACGTATCAGATGATGACCCTTCGGTTAAGAGATATATAAAGATCGGTCACCTGTAAGTGTCTATCTACCCGCGCTTTTGCTATATAAACCAGCGCCTTAGATAAAAAGAGGGAGCGCCGCGCACAGCGCGACACTCCCCTAGCGATTCAAGAGAATCAATTAGGCCTCGAGAGCCTTCTTGGCGATGGTAGCCAGCTCGTTGAAAGACTCGATGTCCTCGTAAGCCATCTGAGCCAGGACCTTGCGGTCGAGCTCGATACCGGCGACCTTCAGGCCGTGCATGAACTGAGAGTAAGAGATGTCGTTCAGGCGAGCAGCAGCGTTGATACGGGTGATCCAGAGAGAGCGAATCTCGCGCTTCTTATTGCGGCGGTCACGGTACTGATACTGCAGAGAGTGCTGGACCTGCTCTTTAGCATGCTTGTAAGTACGCGAAGCGGCACCGTAGTAACCCTTCGCACGGTGCATAACGGTACGGCGCTTCTTCTTGGCGGCAACAGCGCGCTTAATACGTGCCATGTTCTATCAACTCCTAGACGGTTAAACGAAAAACGGGAACGCTAACTTAGGCGAGACGCGACTTGATGACCTTGCGGTCGGCAGCGGCGATCTCGGTCTCCTGACGGAAGCCACGCTTACGCTTGGTGGACTTCTTGCTCAGGATGTGGCTCTTGAAAGCCTTGGCGCGCATAAGCTTGCCGGTACCAGTCTTGCGGAAACGCTTCTTGGTGCCGCTGTGGGACTTCATCTTAGGCATGAAATACTCCTTAATCGGTTACAGAACACTAGTTACTTAGTATCACTTGCCGCTTTATCCTCATCAAAGGCGCCCTTAATTGGGGCGAGCAGCATAAGCATGTTACGGCCTTCCATCTTAGGCTTGGACTCGACCGTAGCGTAAGGCTTAAGATCCTCGGCGAGACGCTCGAGAACGTTAAGACCCTGCTCCGGGTGAGCCATCTCACGGCCGCGGAACATGATGGTGATCTTAACGCGTGCGCCCTTCTTGAGGAAACGCAGAACGTGGCCCTTCTTGGTCTCGTAGTCGCCAACGTCGATCTTGGGTCGGAACTTCATTTCCTTAACCTCGACCTTGGACTGGTTCTTACGAGCAGCCTTGGCCTTCATGGCCTGCTGGTACTTGAACTTACCGTAGTCCATGACCTTGCAGACCGGCGGCTCCGCGTTGGGAGCGATCTCGACAAGGTCGAGACCCTGATCGTCGGCGACGCGCTGGGCATCGCGGATGGCGAACAGGCCGAGCTGAGAGCCATCGACGCCAATCAAACGGCACGAAGATGCAGTGATCTCGTCGTTGATGCGGGTGTCATCAGACTTAGCTATTTTCCCTACCTCCATTCATAAAAAAATAACCCGGCGCTTTTTTGCAACCAGGTCGTACACATAGACATCCTCGATATGAGGAAGGGAATCTAAGTTGTATGACCAGTCAGCTGCTCATTGGCGCCAAAAGGTGGGAACCCTCGGGTTCCTCTTTAGGGCATTGCGGAAACAACACCTTGGCGATAATAACACGTACCGCTCGTTATCACATTACGTACACGAAAAAGGGGGCCTCGACCCCCTTGAACGCTCTTATGCATGTATGGTGCCCGAGGCGAGACTCGAAGGGCCTTCGCTTCGCGAAGCCCCGGGCTTCGGGCGCATGGCGCCCTCGCCACGCTCCGCTACAAACAGGCCACAGGCCTGTTTGCTTAACGCTCCGCGCGCTCACGCGAGTTCGGCACGAAAAAGGGGGCCTCGACCCCCTCGAACGCTCTTATGCATGTATGGTGCCCGAGGCGAGACTCGAAGGGCCTTCGCTTCGCGAAGCCCCGGGCTTCGGGCGCATGGCGCCCTCGCCACGCTCCGCTACAAACAGGCCACAGGCCTGTTTGCTTAACGCTCCGCGCGCTCACGCGAGTTCGGCACGAAAAAGGGGGCCTTAACCCCCTCGAACGCTCTTATGCATGTATGGTGCCCGAGGCGAGACTCGAACTCGCACGTTGTTGCCAACGGTGGATTTTGAGTCCACTGCGTCTGCCAATTCCGCCACTCGGGCACGTGTTGCGTGAGTTAGTTTATCACAGCTTTCCGTAGATTAGTCCGAAAATGGAACTTCGAGCATTTCGATGAGTTCGACCGTGCGGAGCATCTCGCGCTGGCGGCATCCGCGACCGTCGACCGAGGCCTCGCCCATCTGGTTATCGTAGGGGTCCTCACGCATACCGTCAAAGACGGGTTCAAACTCTGCCTGGAACCGACAGTTTGCCACCATGCGCCATGGATCGAGGTTGCCAAAGTAGTGGCGGCGGCGCCATTCCTCCCCCATCCTGCGTGCCGAGGATCCAAACGAGACATCGGCGTTAAGCCAACCCGTCTGCGGTGTATAGAACTCCGCCCAGTCATGCGAGCCCACCGAGTCGGGCGCAACGTACAGGCCGCTCTGCCAACGTGCGGGCACGCCGGCGATGCGGCACATGGTGATAAACGTGAGTGCCATAACACCGCAGTCACCGCGAAGCGAATGCGCGCAGTCATCGGCGATAGAGCCCAGAAGCAGATACGGTGGCTGGTATCGATAGTCGATATGATGCGTCAAATAATCATAGATAGCCCGAGCGCGGTCGAGCTGATCCTCGAGACCATCGATAACATGTTCGGTCAGCTGCTGCAGATACGGCGTGAACGCAATATGCGGTCGGTCCTCGGAAATATCCTTGGGCAGCGGCGCGTCCATACACGGATGCGCCGGAAGCGCTCCCCCGTAGATATCGCAATAAGCGGCATCAATCAGATAACGATAGGTCACTGAGAACGATCGATCAGCCGAGGAAACCCACGAGGCGGTACGCGCCAAAGCGTTCGCGGGAGCAAGGACCCCCTCCGGCGTCATATCGAGAATCTCGATATGAGACTGCTGGCGGCAGGCTGCGGCAACGGGAAGCCACGCGCGAACGGCCTCCCCCTCCAGAGCACCGGGAACAGACACGGATGCTTTAAGCGTAATGGCACGAGACAGCCCGCCCTGTGATTCCATCTTCTTAAGCATCTGGTTGCGCAGCGCAGTTCCATCCGTAGAATCGGGACGCAGGCCCGGAACCTCCTTGGGATACACACGCAAAGAATCAAGGAAGTTGTCGAGAACGAACAGTTCACCATCGATAAAGCGCCAGTCGATGCGTTTGCGATCGATTAGGTCGTCAAACTGATCCTCGGTAAACTCCGGCCACTCCTCGCGGATCATCGCAATAGCCTGATCGCGCGACACCGAAAAATGAAACGACGTCTCGATCATGCGATACCGCTCGGCACGAACGCAAGCGGCCAACGAGGGATCAGGGCTCTGCTCCAAAAGACGGTCGCAAGCCGCAACAGCCTGCGCCAGGTACCCGGCGTCCTTGAGACGAAGGATCTCAGGTGGCAATCCAATGTCGAGATGACGAAAATCATCGCAACAAACATCAACAGAGCAACCAACGGGGCCCTCGGCAACAACCTTTCCATCGGCAGGCAAAACATTAACGACAGCCATAACCACTCCCACGCAGAACGACAACCCGAGACCATTGTACCGACATAAAAAGAAAGCCCCAACAAGGGAGCCATCAACACCGCTGAGCGGTAGTCAAATAAATAATTCAGCCCAGTAACCCTGTAGCGAGTTAACGAAGGAGGCCCCGTTCACCCGGAGCTTTTCCCATTGCGCGACTTCTGGCAAAGCCAGTAGCCATCTTAATTCAGCCCAGTAACCCTGCGGCGTTAAACAAAGGAAGCCCCGTCCCCCGGAACTGTTTCCTTGGCGCGACTTCTGGCGAAGCCAGGTGAGCGCAAAGGAAACAGTGTAGGGGGACGGGGCTTCCGGCGGGTAGTTTAGCGACGCTTACGCCTTGTTGACGGAGCCAAACTCCTCCATGAGCTCCTTAGTGCGGGCAACGATGGCCTCGCGACCAGGCTTCAGGAGCTTGCGGGGGTCATAGCCCTTGCCCTGCTGATCCTTGCCAGCCTCAACGTACTCACGCGTGGCGGCAGCGAAGACAAGCTGCAGGTCGGTGTTGACGTTGATCTTGGAGATGCCCAGGGAGATGGCCTTCTTGATCTGATCCTCGGGGATGCCGGTACCACCGTGCAGAACGAGGGGCAGGTCGCCGGTCTGAGCCTTGATCTCGCTCAGACGCTCGAAGGAAAGACCGGCCCAGTCGGCGGGATACACGCCGTGGATGTTGCCGATGCCGCAGGCGAGGAAGTCGACGCCCAGGTCAGCAATCTGCTTGCACTCAGCGGGGTCAGCGAGCTCGCCGTTGGAGGTCACGCCATCCTCGGTGCCGCCGATGCCGCCGACCTCGGCCTCGATGGACATGCCCTTGGAATGGGCAAGCTCAACGAGCTCCTTGGTGCGATCGAGGTTAAGCTGGAAGGTTTCCTCGTGAGAGCCGTCATACATGATGGACGTGAAGCCGGCCTCGATGCACTTGAAGCAGTCCTCGTAAGAACCGTGATCGAGGTGAAGGGCGACGGGAACGGTAACACCCGTGGCCTCGACGGCAGCCTTGACCATGTCGGCGCAGACCTTGAAACCGCCCATCCACTTAGCGGCACCAGCGGTGCACTGAAGGATCAGCGGAGACTTGGCCTCCTCGGCGGCCTGGAGAATAGCCAGAGTCCACTCGAGGTTGTTGGTGTTGAAGGCACCGAGAGCATACTTGCCGGCCTCGGCCTTCTTGAGCATGTCTGCTGCGTTGACGAGCATAAAAGAAACCTCCTGTAAGGTTGCTCCGATAACGCATGAGATTTTACCACGGCGTACCCGAGCATAAACGTTCGTTTGTTCACGAATATCGTCCAAACAGACTTTTTTTGACCGTTTGCCCTACGGAATCGGCCCGTTGGGGAAAATATCTTGACGTTTGGACACTTCTCGTGCTTAAGCAGCTGACTACAAAGCTACACCTGCATGAAAGGGTTCTGCATGAGCTCGCGCGCCATAGTGGTCGAATTACCATGCCCCGTTAAACAAACGGTATCGGCTGGAAGCAGCTGGGCGAGCTTGGAGAGCGAGCGCAGAATCGCCGCCTCGTCTCCACCGGCAAGATCGGTGCGGCCGTGGCTGCCCGGGAACAGTGTGTCGCCAACAAAGGCGATGCTTCCCTGCTCGGTGGCGGCGAACAAGACAATGCCACCCGGTGTGTGACCGGGCGTCTCGATCACCTGCAGGCAGATATCACCCAATTCAATCGTATCGCCCTCAGCAAGCAATCGCGTCGGCTCGCCCGGATCGGGCGTATCGATGCCCCACATCGCTCGCTGCTCCTCGATATTCTCACGAGATACCAACACGTCCTTCGAACCTAACTCATATAGGAAACCCTTACCGACGGCGGCTCGCGCTCCGGCAACGCCACCTACGTGATCGGCATGGCCATGGGTGCAGACAGCGCCCAGCACGTGCGCGTCAGGATGCTTGGCATAGATATGTTCCACAAGACGCTCACCTTCCCAGGCCGGATCGATAATCAGGCATTCGCCGCTCGAGATTACGGCGTAACTGTTGGTCTGAATGGGGCCGTTTACAAGCGCCTCGATCGAAGCCGTACCCCGAGGGGTTAAGTCCAAAGCTGCAGTGACCATGAGCACGTCCTCCTTCTACAAGCGTCGAGGCATCAAACGATGCCTCGAACGTAGCCAATATCATTACCGTTGTGCGTTCGTCACGCCTATACGCGACGCTTAAGCTGAGCCCCACCCTCGCCAGGCATCAGACGGCGTGCGTCATAGACCGAGTCGACACTGCTGATGGATGCCAGCAGCGGATCCAGACCGCTCGCGTCCGAAATCTCGACCATAAAGCGCAGGGTCGCAATGCCCTCGCGGTTGGTCGAGGTAGCGGCGGAAAGGATATTTCCGCCTGCATCGCCAATGGCGATGGTGACATCCTTGAGCAAGCCCATACGATCCAAGCACTCGACCACGATCTCGACCTGGAAAAGCGTATCGGCAGCACCATCCCACTCCACGTCAATCATGCGCTCGGGGTGTTCCATGAGACCCTTGACGTTGGGGCAGTTGGCACGATGCACCGAGACGCCTCGACCGCGCGTGATAAAGCCCACGATGTCGTCGCCCGTCACCGGATTGCAGCAATGCGCCAGACGAACCAGCAGGCCGCTGTTGCTCTCGCCCTTGACGATAATGCCGTTACTCGCACTCTTGCCACGCTTTTGCGGTTTGCGGTTGGAACCGCGGGCAGGCTGTTTGACGACCTCAGCGATGGCTTCGGCCTTGGTGAGCTGCTCCTCGGGCTTGGGATCCAAGATTTGCTCGACCTTATTGCCCACAGCGCGCGGGGCGACCTTGCCCGCGCCAACGGCTGCGAACAGGTCCTCGAGTTGCTTGAAGTTAAACTGCTCCGCCACGGCATTGAGTGCACGCGTGGATCGCGGCGTAGAGATGCCGTACCCGCGCTTGCGCAGGTCCTTGGCCAGCATATCGCGACCGGCAGCAGCGTCATCGTCTTTGGTCGCAGCGGCGAAGTAACGGCGAATCTTTGACTTGGCCGAAGGCGTCTTGACGATCTTGAGCCAATCGCGCGACGGCTTGGAGCTCTTGTTAGTCAGGATCTCGACACGGTCACCCGTCTTGATTTCGTGCGTGAGCGGAGCCACCGCACCGTTGATTTTGGCGCCGACGCAGTGGTTGCCGACCTCGGTATGAACAGCGTAGGCAAAGTCGAGCGGTGTAGAGCCCGCACGAAGCGCCATGACCTCACCCTTGGGCGTAAAGACAAAAATCTCCTGGTCAAACAGGTCGACCTTCAGTGAGTGCAGATATTCTTTGGCATCGGTGATCTCGTCAGAGGCTGCCCAATCGAGCGAGTGCTTGAGCCAGTTAATCTGATCGTCCAGACGCTGTGCGTCGTTGGTCTTGGAGGCAGACGATCCGCCCGATTTCTTATATAGCCAGTGGGCGGCGATGCCGTACTCGGCCTGCTCGTGCATCTCGTAGGTTCGGATCTGAATCTCGAGCGGACGGGCCGTGGGGCCGATAACCGTCGTGTGGAGCGATTGGTAGTTATTGACCTTGGGCATGGCGATATAGTCTTTAAAACGACCGGGCATGGGATGCCACAAAGTATGCACGGCACCAAGCGTGGAATAGCAATCGCGCACCGAATGGGTGATGACGCGCAGCGCCACCAGATCATAAATCTCGGAGAACTCCTTGCCCTTGCGCTTCATCTTTTGATAGATGGACCAATAGTGCTTGGAACGACCGTTGATCTGAAAACCCTCAAGGCCAATGCGGTCGAGCTCATCGGTAAGCGTCTTGATAGTCTCGGCCAGAAAGCGTTCGCGAACCTCGCGTGACTCTGCCACCATGCGGGCGATGCGCTGGTAAGCGTCGGGTTCAAGGTAGAAGAAGGACAGATCCTCGAGTTCCCACTTGATAGAGCTCATGCCCAGGCGGTCGGCCAGGGGCGCGTACACATCCATGGTCTCGCGCGCCTTAAACAGGCGGCGGTCCTCGCGCAGGGCGGCAAGCGTGCGCATATTATGCAGGCGGTCGGCGAGTTTGACGATGATGACGCGAATGTCCTTGGACATGGCGAGGAACATCTTGCGCAGCGTAAGCGCCTGCTTTTCGTCCATGTTGTCGACTTCGATGTTGGTGAGCTTGGTCACGCCGTCGACGAGCTCTGCCACGGTTTCGCCAAACAGGCCCGAAACATCGGCAAGCGAGGTATCGGTATCCTCGACGGTATCGTGCAGCAATGCAGCGCACACCACATCGCAGTCCATCTTAAGGTCGGCCAAAATGATAGCCACCTCGACGGGATGGTTAATGTACATCTCACCCGAGCGCCGCTTTTGGTTGCAGTGCTTCTCGGCAGCAAAGCAGTAGGCCTGCTCCACCTTGGAGAAGTCATCCTCACTCATATATTTAAGGCACAGGCGCTCCAGCTTGTCGTAGCTGTCCGCCATAATCTCGGGCGGCAGATCATCGGCATGCGTATAGTGCTCCATCTCCGAAAAGGGCTGGAGGGCGGAATCATGGGCGGTACGGGCTGCGGCATCCATCGAGGTCCCCTTCCCTAGGCCCGCGGTACGATCGGGCGGTTAATTTTGGTAAGCATATCAGAAGCGCACGAATCGAGTGCCCAACTCCGGAAAGCCGAGAACTCCATGCGCGAGCGCAAGCCCTCCAAATAGCGGATCGACCTGCTCAACTGCACGCGCCCGGGGTTTTCGGTCATCGCGATGCGACGGGTATCGTCAAACCCCGAAACGTGACAGAAACCGAGCTCTTCGAAGATTCCCAAGCCGCTTGAGACCGAACGCTCATCGACCGGCGTGCGCGCGTCGATTGCAAGGCACATCTGCGCAATGTCGATATCGCTTGCGCAGAATGAATCGTCCCCCGTCTTGCCACGATTGGAGCGCCACATGGTCTGCAGCGCCCGATAGAGCGTGACAAGCTCATCGCGCTCGGGCGCGTAACAATCGAGCAGGCGCTCATTAATACGAGCGTCACGAGACGAATAGAGCAGGTGAATCACGGCAGGCTGCCCATCGCGGCCGGCACGGCCACTCATCTGGTTAAACTCAATCGCGCCAAACGGCATGTGGTAGAGCACGACATGGCGGATATCGGGCAGGTTGACGCCCTCACCGAAGGCCGAGGTTGAAACGATGCAGCTCAGGCTGCCATCTCGAAACGCCTCCTCGACGCGTCGGCGATCGGAACGCGCAAGCCCGGCGTTATAGAACGCGATATGGGTCGCGCAGTCGGGCACACGTTTGCGCAACGTCTTGGCAAGCGCCACGGACTGGTCGCGCGAGTTCACGTAGATGACGGTCTTCTCCCCCGTCGCAACGATCGAAACCAGGCGATTTTCACGGCTCGCAAGGTCACGATCGTCCTCGAGTTGTAGGTTCTCGCGAACGGTCTCGTCGACCACCGTGCTGGTAATCGGCAGTACGCGAGCAAGCTCTGCCACAACTGGAGCCGTCGCGGTAGCCGTTGCCGCCATGACAACGGGGTCGCCCAGGGCTTTAAGAATATCGGGCATATCGAGGTATGCACTCCGGTCACCACCCTTAGCAAGACCGGCATGGTGCGCCTCATCGATAACAACGAAGCCAATACGTCCAGAACGCGCAAATCGATCGCGGTGGATAGACAAGAACTCGGGCGTCGTGAGAACGATACCGGTGTGACCCGAAGCAAGGCCGGCGAACACGTCATCGCGTACGGCCTCCACGGTCTCGCCAGTCAGCACGCCGACACCAATGCCGAGCGCGGCCATCGTCGAGGAAAGGTGATAGGCCTGATCGGCAACGAGCGAACGCAAAGGATAGACAAAAATGCTCGCACGCCCGCGAAGAACCGCCTCGCGCGCGGCATGCACATGGAAAATCAGAGACTTGCCACGCCCCGTCCCCATAACGGCCAAAACGCTCTGATGGTCGGCAAGCGCGTCGAGTGCCTCGACCTGCGCGCGATGCGGCTGGTTCGAGCCGATAAAGCTATGGATAAGCGAGCGCGTGAGCTCGGTATAAGAAAGCTGGGCGAGCGTCTCGCGTTTACGCGACTCCAGGCGCAGACCAGAATCCGCCGGTTGCACGCCGCGGCGAAGCTCACATGCCGGATCGTCGATATTGGGCGCCGCGGTATCGCGCACCAAGACATCTTTGATCATGAGCTTGGGCTTCACACGTCCCTGCCAATGCTCGGCCACGGCCTCGAACACCAAGTCGACGGCGCTGTCGCAATTGATGAGCCTATCGATCTGCGGCACGCGGAACATGATGGCCGGCACACTCGCGGCGCCATCGGTCGCCACAAAGCGCATGTGCTCGCCGGTTTTGCCCACCACGGCGCGATCGCACATCGTCACGCCCTCGGCGGCCAGAAGCGGCACCTTATTGCCCTGGCCAAACGGCTCAAGACGGGAAATCTGCTCGATGGTCTCGATATTTAGCTCGGAGAGATCAACGGTGGCGGCAACCTCGTCAGTGTCCTCAAAGTCCTCGGCGGGAAGCTCCGATAGCACGGCCGAAAGGCGACGGCGGAACTCATCGAGCTTGGATGCCTCGATGGTCACACCCACCGCACCGGCATGCCCGCCGCGACGAATCAGCAGGTCGGAGCAACGCTCGACGGCGTCGAACAGGTTGATCTTGCCCACCGAGCGGCCCGATCCGCGCGCAACGCCATCCTCGATCGAGAAGAGCAGCGCCGGCACGTGATAGCGATTGGTCAAGCGGCTCGCCACGATGCCCTTGACGCCCTCGTGCCAGCCCTCGCCGCCCACGACGATTGCGCGCCCGCCGTCATAAGTCTCCTCGACCTTCGCCATGGCATCGCGCGTAAGCTCGGCCTCGATCTCGCGGCGTTGGCGATTGATTTCCTCGAGCTCGGCGGCAAGCGCGCTCGCTTCGATGGGGTCGCGGGCAAGCAGCAGGTCGAGCGCCAGCTTGGGATCGGCCATGCGGCCGGCAGCATTCAGACGGGGGATGAGCGAAAACGACAGGCCGTCGGCCGTAATGGTAGAAAGGTCGGCCTTGGCAAGTGCGGCAAGCGCGATATAGCCGGGACGGGCCGTCACGCGCATCTGCTGGATGCCCTCGGCGACCAGTGCGCGATTCTCGGGCGTAAGCGGCATCATGTCGGACACGGTACCCAGCGCCGCGACCTCTATCAGCGAACGCCAATACGACGGCTTGCCCAAACGCTCGCCCAGGACCTGCACCAGCTTGAGTGCCACGCCGGCACCGGCAAGCTCGCGCGAGGGACCCTTGTCCTCGAGCTTGGGGTCGGTCAGGGGCACGCCCTGCGGCACCTGGTCGGACGGCTCGTGATGGTCCGTGACCACCAAATCGATCCCCAGGCTCTCCAGATAGGAGGCCTCTTCCTTGGCGGCAATGCCGTTATCGACGGTCACGATCAGCTGGGGGCGAGCGAGCTCGTTAACGCGGTCGAGCGCCGCACGCGACAGGCCGTAGCCCTCGTCAAAACGATGCGGAATAAACGGCGTGACGTTGGCGCCAAACGAACGCAGCGCCTCGGTCAACAGACAAGTCGACGTAATGCCGTCGACGTCAAAATCGCCAAAGACGGCGATGCGCTCGTGGCTGCGAATAGCACGCTCAACGCGGTCGACGACGACCGCCATACCCGGAATAACGAGCGGGTCCGCCCAGTCGCGATCGAGCGAAGGCGTCAAAAAAAGCTGGCCTTCCTCGATGGATGTAATGCCGTGCGCAACCATAATGCGCGCCACCAGCCCGGGTATGCCCAGGCCAGCCGAAAGCTCCTTTTCGAGCTCGGGGTTTTGCTGAGCGACCGCCCAGCGATGCGTTGTCTTAAGCGATGACATAGGCGCCCACCCCCGATAGGGGCAGGTCGCCGCGATACCTCTCACGGTTCATAGCGATGAGTCCTCTGTGTATGCCCGCTTCGGCAGGCAGATCTGTTGAACGGATTTATTATACCGTGCGGCGCGGACGCACAACGTCCAGCACGCCGTGGTTTCGATAAACGAGGGCGGTAATAGCCTCGAAATAATCGGGCGTTTCAGCCACACGGACGCATGCGAGCGTCTAGCATATCCATTCAAAACGGATTCACGAGCAAAGGGAGTCACAAGCGCATATGAAGCAATGGGTTGGACTGGGTAAGTTCCTCGCGGGGCATATGCAGATCATCGTTCCGATTTGCGTGACGCTCGGCGTGCTCTTTCCCCAGCAGATCGGCGTACTCAAGCCCATCGTCCCCACCCTGTTTGCCTTTATGACGTTCCAAGGTGCCCTCAGCAACACCTTCCATCAGGTAGCCGAAGTATTCCGCCGTCCGCTGCACCTGATTTTGGCGCTGCTGGTCTCGGCGGTGCTTATTCCCATAACAGCCTATGCCATGGGGTCGCTGTTCTTTGGCTCCAACCCCAACCTAGTCTGCGGTATCGTGCTCGAGTACAGCGTACCTGTGGCAGTCACTGCCTTTATGTGGATTAGCATGTTCGGCGGCAACGGCCCGCTCGCGCTCACCATCATCCTGACGTCCTCGGTTATCTCACCCGTTACGATTCCGCTCACGCTTAAGCTCTTGCTGGGCGCCACCGTCTCGATCGACGTGCCGGGCATGATGCAGAACATGGCCTTCATGATCGCTATCCCCGCCCTGCTCGGCATCGTGATTAACGAACTCACGCGCGGATGGGGACACGAGAAGCTCTCCCCCGCGCTCTCGCCCGCCTGCAAGTTCATGATGATGGGTGTTATCGCGTCGAACTCTACCGCCATGAGCGAGTACGTGCTGCACATGAACGCGGTGCGCTTGGAAGTCGCCCTCTTTATTTTGATCTTCGCCATCAGCGGCTTTGTCGTCGGTATTCTGGTCGCCCGCGCACTGCATCTACCGTATAGCGAAACGACTACCATGTGCTTTACCTGCGGCATGCGCAACATCTCTTCGGGCGCCGTCATCGCCACGCAATACTTTCCGGGCGAAGTCGTATTTCCCGTCATGTGCGGAACGCTGTTTCAGCAGGTACTTGCCTCGCTTATCGGGCATCTCTTTGAGCGTCTAACCGGCGAGGAGCGCGCTGCCCAGCGCAAGCGCGTCGAGGCCGGCCGCGACGCCATGGCACGCTAGACTGTCCGCATTACGCGGGTGTTAGTCTTGCTATACGAGCGTTTCCAGATGCGCGCGCAGGCGCTCAGCATCGATATCGAGCGTCGTCTCGGCATTGACCTGGGCCAAACGATAGCCGACAAAGTAGGGCGAAACCACCCAACGCGGCAGCGCCTTGGCAATGGTCCGACCGCCCAGGTGATAGAAGAACAAGTTGTACGACTCTGCACGGCCACCGTGGTGCTCGTTTAGGATATAACGCAGAGCTACCTGGATCGCATCGGCGAAGAGATCCGCCTCGGCTTGGTCCCGCGTGTCATCGCTGGCGGCGATTCCCCGCGGAGCTGAAACGTTGACCTCAAAGAACCCCATAATCGGTTCGGTTGAGATGTTGACCGCAATTCTCCCCTGTTGCCAGACATTGATGCCTTCGAAATTGGCGGAAGTCAGCGAAGCATAGCCATCTTCCTGCTCCAAACCCACAATCTGCATGTGCGGATGAACGAGACTACCGCCCGAGAGCGGACCCTTGTTCTTGTACATGAGCACGCTTCGATACTGCTGTGAATCGATCATCTGCTGCCAGCAACCCAGGGCAAACCGCATCACATGATGCAGCTCGTCCGGCGCATAGGTCACCAGATCTGCGTCGTGGTCGGCCGACTCGATCAGCACGGTTTGACGGGTGGCGCGCAGGGTCTTGAACTTATTCTCGAGCCAGATACAGTCACCGTCGCGCCGGATGATATTGGCGAGTTCCTCGGTATCGCAAAAGGGGCACGCGGTGCCAGGGCGCCGGTTGTCGTCGGGCTTCCCGCTCGCCTGCTGAACGTCAAATACCAGGGGCACGGGTTATACCTCCAGTGGCACGATCTTGGTGCCATGGAGCTCGGAGACGCCCAGTGCCGCAGCCACGGTATCGCGGTTGGCCGTGGAAATGCCGCCGCCGGGAAGGATGGTCAGGCGATCGTCCGCGTAGTCGATAAGGTGCGACAGATGCTCCAGGTTGTCCTCAATCGGCGTGCCGGCGGCACCGCCATGCGTCAGGATGCGCGTTATGCCGCAGTCGGCGAGCGTGTCAATCGCGTCGAGCTGAGCCTCGGGCGAGAGCTGGTCAAACGCCATGTGAAAGGTGATGTCGATGGGCTCGCGCTTGCACTCCTCGGTCGCGCAGCCCGCAGCCATCACGAGGGCGCCCAACGCAAGTTCATCGAGCGCCCATCCGCCGGCACAAGGCTTGCAGCAGCCAAAGACCAAGCCATCGACGCCGGCACTTACGGCAAGGCCCAAGTCCATCTCCATCATGCGCAGCTCGTCCTGGTTGTAGTGAAAGTCGCCGCCACGCGGACGGATCATGCACATCACCCGTGCATCGTGCTCGCGAGCATAGCTGGTCGTAGCGCTGATAACGCCGGCCGAGGGCGTGGTGCCACCAACCGCCAGGTTGTCGCACAGCTCAATGCGTCCCGCACCGGCCGCAATGGCCGCCGGCACCCGCTCAAAGTTCTCGGCACAAAACTCGTACAGCATAGATAAACCCCCCAGATGACACTTCTATTTCCACACGGCATTGTCGCACTTTAAATACCAAGCCAACGGATCATTTCAAAAGGGGCACTGACCAAGTTGGTCAGCGCCCCTATTACTGGATGGATTAACCACCAAGATAAGCTTTGCGGACGTTGTCGTCGTGCAGCAGCTCTTGGCCGGTGCCGGTCATGGTGATCTTGCCGGTCTCGAGCACGTAGCCGCGTGTGGCGATGGAAAGCGCCATCTGCGCGTTCTGCTCGACCAGGAGCACCGTGGTGCCGGCCTTGTGCAAATCCTCGACAATCTGGAAGATCTGCTCGATCAGGATCGGCGCCAGACCCATGGAGGGTTCGTCGAGCATGAGCAGCTTGGGGTTACTCATAAGGGCACGACCCATAACGAGCATCTGCTGCTCGCCGCCCGAAAGGGTGCCGGCCACCTGGCGACGGCGTTCCTTCAGGCGCGGGAACTGCTCGTAAACACGTTCGAGGCCCGGGGCAACCGTGGACTTGGGCTGTGTATAGGCACCCATCTCCAGGTTCTCCTCGACCGTCATCTGCAAAAAGGCACGACGCCCCTCGGGTACCTGAGACAGGCCCTTGCCAACCAGCTTGTCGGCGGGCGTATGGATAATGTCCTCGCCCATAAACTTGATGGAGCCGGTCTTGGAGCGCAGCAGGCCCGAGACAGTCTTGAGCGTCGTGGACTTGCCGGCGCCGTTCGCGCCAATCAGGGCAACGATCTCGCCCTCGTTAACGTTAAAGGAGATGTCCTTAATGGCGTGGATGGCGCCGTACCAGACGTTGATGTTGTAGACGGAAAGCATCGGCTCTGCCATTTAGTTCTCCCCCTTATCCTGCTTGCCCAGATAAGCCTCAATAACGGCTTCGTTGTTCTGGATTTCCTCGGCCGTGCCCTTGGCGATGACCTTGCCAAAGTTAAGCACGCAGATACCCTCGCAAATATTCATGACGAGCGACATGTCGTGCTCGATGAGCATGATGGCAATGCCAAAGGTGTCGCGAATCTTGACGATGTTCGCCATGAGCTCCGCAGTCTCGGACGGGTTCATGCCGGCGGCAGGCTCGTCGAGCAGTAGTAGCTTGGGATTGGTGGCAAGCGCGCGGACGATCTCCAAACGACGCTGAGCGCCGTAAGGCAGCGAGCCGGCCTGCTCGTTTGCCAGATGTTCCATATCAAAGATAGACAGAAGCTCCATGGCGCGCTCATGGGCGGCCTTCTCGTGCTTCCAATACGTCGGCAGGCGCAGCACGCCCTCAAAGCCGGAGTAGCGCTCCTGGTTGTGCAGGCCGACCTTTACGTTGTCCTCCACCGTCATGGTGTTGAACAGGCGGATGTTTTGGAAGGTACGAGCGATACCCATGCGGTTGACCTGGTAGACGGACTTGCCCGAGGTGTCCTCACCGTCGAGCAGGATGGTGCCGTGCGTGGGCTGGTACACCTTGGTGAGCAGGTTGAAGACCGTGGTCTTGCCGGCGCCGTTGGGGCCGATGAGACCGGCGATCTCGGTCTTACCGATGGTCAGGCTAAAGTCGTCGACCGCCTTGAGGCCGCCGAACTCAATGCCCAGGTGGATGCACTCGAGCGCCGGGCGCTCGCCCAGGTCGCGGTCGGGAACGATGGCGCCAGAAGGATACGGGACCATCTTGCCCTTGTTGAACTCAAACTTACTGGGCATCGGTTGCCACCTCCTTCTTGGAAGCAAAGCGGTCCTTAATGCGCGCGAAGAACGCCTTGAGCTGCGGGTTGTTAGTAAAGACCATGACCAGAATCAACACGATGGCGTAGATGAGCATGCGGTAGTCCGAGAACTGACGGAGCAGCTCGGGGAGCACCGTGAGCAGCGCCGCCGCGATGACGGAACCGCGCATGTTGCCCAGACCGCCCAGGACCACGAACACCAGAATGAGAATCGACGTGTTGAAGTCGAACTTAGTGGCGGAGAGCTGCGAGAAGTTACCGCCGAAGAGGGCTCCGGCAGCACCGGCGAGAGCGGCGGAAACCACGAAGGCGATCATGCGGTACTGGGTGACGGAGATACCCACGGACTCGGCAGCGATCTTGTTATCGCGCACGGCCATGATGGCACGACCGGTGCGGCTGCGGACCAAGTTGAGCACAATCACGAGCGCAACCATAACCAGGATGGCGCCAGCAAGGAACGTCGAGTAGGTCGAAACACCAGATGCGCCCTGGGCACCCTTGATGATAGCGGTGCCGTCTTCGAGCAGGTGCAGGTCGTCGATCGTGGAATTGCCCGTGATGTTAAAGATCACGTGCAGGCCGCGGGAATCGACGCCCACAATGAGGCAGGTAACGATCTCTTTGATAATCTCGCCAAAGGCCAAGGTTACGATGGCCAGGTAGTCACCGCTCAGGCGAAGAACCGGAATACCGATCAGGAAGCCCAGAATGGCAGCGGCGATAGCGCCGACCACAATGCTGATGATCAGACGCACCGGGTCGGACGGAACGGCGCTCTCCAGCGCGACGGCGGTGACGATTCCCGTATAGGCGCCGACGCTCATAAAACCCGCGTGGCCCAGCGACAAGTCGCCCGCGATGCCGACGACGAGGTTGAGCGAGATGGCCATGACGATATAGGCCGTGATGGGAACCAGCTGACCGACAATCATGCGCGGAATCATGTGGTTAGACTGCATAAAGAACACGATGGCGAACGCCACAACGCACATGGCGTACGTGACAAAGTCGTGACGCGTCTGCTTGTCTGTAAGAAACTTCATAACGCTCACCTACACCTTCTCGGGTACGTACTTGCCCAAGAGGCCGGCAGGCTTGACGAGCAGGACGATGATCAAAACGCCAAAGACGATGGAGTTGGCAAGGCTCGTGGAAATGTAAGCCTGCGCCATCGCCTCGATGATGCCGATGAGAATGCCGCCGACAAAGGCACCGGGGATGGAGCCGATGCCGCCGAAAACGGCAGCGTCGAAGGCCTTGATGCCAGGCATGGCGCCCGTGGTGGGCTGCAGAACCGGCGAGTAGGAGCACAGGAGCACACCGGCGATGGCGGCAAGGGCGGAGCCGATGGCGAACGTCATCGAGATGGTGCGGTTGACGTTGATGCCCATGAGCTGAGCGGCGGCCTTGTCCTCGGACACGGCGCGCATGGCCTTGCCCATCTTGGTCTTACCTGTAAAGATCATCAGACCGGCCATGATAACCAGGCAGGCTACGATGGTGACGAGCGAGACGGCACTTACGTTGAACTTGGCCAAGAACTCCGGCACCGGGAAGGTGACGAGCGAAGTGAAGTTCTTGGGCGTGGCGCCCCACAGAAGCTGCGCGGCATTCTGCAGGAAGTAGGACACACCGATGGCCGTGATCAGAACGGCCAGCGGGCCTGCTTGGCGCAGCGGCCTATAGGCCAGACCCTCAATGAGAACACCGAGAACCGTGCAGACCACACAAGAGAGAACTACAGATGCCCAGCCCGGGAGGCCGAGATACGACGTGGCGCAGAACGAGACATAGGCACCGACCATGATGACATCGCCGTGAGCGAAGTTGAGCATCTTGGCGATACCGTAGACCATGGTGTAGCCCAACGCGATGATGGCGTAGACGCTGCCCATGGACAGGCCGTTGACCAGGTATTGGATAAAGACCGTCATGTTCCACATCCCCCTTTCGAATAGGTTTCCAGTTGATGTATGAAACAGGGACGTTACGTTGTCCCCAGATACCAAGCAAGCAGGGAAGGCGAAAACCTCCCCTGCTTGGGATCAAAACCGCTCTATGTAAGGCGGCCTATTAGGCCAGTACGTACTTGCCGTCGGTGATGACATACGCCGTAGGATCCTTCTGGACCTGGCCCTTGTCGTTCCAGGAGAGCTTGCCGGTCAGACCGTCAACGGTAATCTTGAGCATAGCCTTGGGCAGCTTCTCGGCGACCTCGGTCGGGTCGGCGTCGACACCAAGACCGGCCTCCTTGAGGGCCTCGGCCACCGCGTGCACGCCGTCGTATGCATCGGCGGCAAACTGGTCGGGGGTATCGCCGTACTTATCCTTGTAAGCGTTGACGAAGTCGGCATTCTTCTCGTCGTCGGCGGAGAACGGGGTCATGAGCAGCAGACCCTCGGCAAGAGAGGTGTCGAAGCCCTCGACGCCCAGGATGCCGTCCATGCCGTCGCATCCCATCATCTTGACGTCGTAGCCCATGTCCTTGGCGTTCTTGAGCAGGACGGACGCCGGCGTGTAGTAGATCGGCGCAAAGATCATGGTGGCGCCGGCCTGCTTGGCCTTGGTCAGCTGGTTGGTAAAGCTCGTAGCGGAGTCGTCCTTAAAGGTCTCCTCGTCAACAATCTCGAGCTTAGACTCAGCGGCCTGGGCCTTAAAGGAATCTGCAATGCCCGAAGAATAAGCATCGCCGGAGTTATAGAACAGCACGAACTTCTCGTCCGCATACTTCTCTGCCAGGAACTTGGCAGCGTTGACGCCCTGGTTGGGGTCGGTAAAGCAAACCTGGAAGACGCAATCCTTTCCGTCGGTGACGTCCTCGGAGGACGCGGACGGGGTGATCATGAATGTCTTGGGGTCGTTGCTGCACTCTGCGGCAACGGCAACCGACGCACCCGTGGTGGTCGGGCCGACGAGGGCCTGCATGCCCCAGTCGAGCAGGTTATTAAAGGCGTTGACGGCCTTCTCGCCGTCGGCCTGGTCGTCCTCGGCCTTGCTGGCAAGCGGCAGCTCCTTGGTGGAGAAGTCCTTGCAGCCAAGCTCGACGCCCTGGGTAACGGACTTGCCGTAAGACGCGGCGGCACCGGTCAGCGGGCCAATGGTGCCGATCTTAAACGAAGCGTCGCTCGAAGCGGAACCGCTGTCGCCGCCGTTGGAGGAGCAGCCAGCTAGAATGGACATCGCCCCCAGACCTGCTGCGCTCGCGATAACGCTCCTGCGATTCATAACAGGGTTCAATGACTTACCGGTGAGGCTCGACATGCGGCTCTCCTCTCAAATCTCGTCGGGTTTCGGTTACCCGACAGGCCATCCTCCGCCGTCTTCGGCGTTCGCAAAATAGTAGACGCTTTAGTTGAGAAAAGTGGCGATTATTTCAACTTTTCTTTTGCCTTGTCCATTTATCCATAATTATGCGTATTTTGTCGGTTTATACAGTTTTGAGATTTTATTGTGTGAAAGTAATGTTTCCGTTTTGTTACAAGCTTTCCTGCCCTGAATAACATGGCCCCACCGGTCTCGTTATATGCACTTAGGCGGCGATGTACTTGCCGTCCTGAATCACATAGGCCGTAGCGGGCTTCTCGACTTGGCCCTCGTCGTTCCACGTGAGCTCGCCTGTCAGGCCCTCAATCTTGATCTTGCGCATAGCCTTGGCAAGGTCGCCGGCAATGTCGGCGCCGTCGACCGTAATGTCGATGTCCGCCTCATCGATTGCCTCGACAATCGCGTGGATGCAGTCATAGGCATCGGCGGCAAACTGGTTGGGCGTCTCGTTGTAGGCGTCCTTATATGCCTTGACGAAGTCGGCGTTCTTCTCATCGTCGGCAGAGAACGGGGTCATGAGCAGCACGCCCTCGGCAAGAGAGGTGTCGAAGCCCTCAACGGAGAGCAGGCCGTCCATGCCGT
This sequence comes from Collinsella sp. SGI.178, assembly GCF_050313495.1. Taxonomy (NCBI): domain Bacteria; kingdom Bacillati; phylum Actinomycetota; class Coriobacteriia; order Coriobacteriales; family Coriobacteriaceae; genus Collinsella; species Collinsella sp. SGI.178. Next base: position 19,906 of record NZ_JBNPLM010000027.1, read on the forward strand.
CGGTGCCCATGAGGGTCATTTCGTAGCCCATGTCCTTGGCGTTCTTGAGCAGGACGGACGCCGGCGTGTAATAGATCGGGGCAAAGATAAGCGTGGCGCCGGCCTCCTTGGCCTTGGTGAGCTGGTTGGTAAAGCTCGTGGAAGAGTCGTCCTTAAAGGTCTCTGTATCGACGATATCGAGCTTGGACGCCTTGGCCTGCTCGGCAAAAGCGTCGGCAACGCCCGAGCTATACGTATCGCCGGAGTTGTAGAACAGGGCGATCTTGGCGTCTGCATACTTCTCGGCCAGGAACTTCGCGGCGCTGGCGCCCATGGTGGGATCGGTGAAGCAAACCTGAAAGACCGTGGTCTTATCCTTGGTGACGTCGAGCGACGAGGCTGAAGGCGTGACCATGAGCATATCGTCGGCGATCTCGCCCGAGACGGCGACGGCGGCACCAGTCGTGACGGGGCCGACGAGCGCCTGCATGCCCCAGTCGCACAAGGTATTGAAGGCGTTGATGGCCTTCTCGCCGTCGGCGACGTCATCCTCGGACTTAAGCGAGAGTTTGAGATCCTTGGTCGAGAAATCCTTGGCGGCGAGCTTGGCACCTTTCTCGGCCGAAACGCCATAGGTTGCCGCGGCGCCGGTCAGAGGGCCGATGACACCGATCTTGAAGGTCTTACCGTCATCGGCGGAGCCGCCGTCCGAGCCACCCGACGAGCAACCAGCGAGTGCGGCAGCGCTGCCGAGCGCCGCGGCGCCGGCGAGAAAGTTCCTACGGCTGAGCGTGCTGTTGATGTTGAACATGGTGTCCCCCTTTTTCGCTGGCCGCGGTGCGGCCGTCTTGCGGTACGGGGCAAACCTTATGGCGCAAACGTTGACAGTTTGTTACGGAAGTTCGTTTGTAGCGAGCATGTTTCCAATGTTTCCGCAGCGTTTCGGGGGTGCCGTTTTGTGCGACTCCTGTTGCCTGGCGAGCACGCGCTCTCGGTTCACGCTAGAATGCACTCAACATTACTTGATCAATCAATCTATAAGATGCACGAAGGAGCTATCTATGAGCGAACCCCTGCGCACCGTGAACGTCGGTCTGATCGGTCTGGGAACCGTCGGCGGCGGCGTGGCCCGTCTGATCAAGAGCCACCACGATGAGTACCTGGCCGCCTACGGCATCGACCTTAAGCTGACCCGCGCCTGCGCGCTTGCCTGGGAGCAGGCCGAGGCGGCAGGCATTGAGCGCGAGGCCTTTACGAGTGACTGGCATGACGTCGTTACCGACCCAGCCGTCGATATCGTCGTCGAGCTGATCGGCGGCGAGCATCCCGCGACCGAGATCTTCACCACGGCCTTTGAGCACGGCAAGCACGTCGTCTCTGCCAACAAGGCCCTGTTGGGCCGTCATGTCGAGACGCTTGCCGAGAAGGCGCGCGCATGCGGCGTGCAGATTAAGTGCGAGGCCAGCTGCGGCGGCGGCATCCCCATCGTGAGCACGCTCGAGCACGACCTGGTGGGCAACAAGATCCTGACCATCGCCGGCATTCTCAACGGTACCACCAACTATATCCTGTCGCGCATGGACGCCGAGGGCGCCGATTACGCCGACGTGCTTGCCGACGCGCAGGCCAAGGGCTACGCCGAGGCCGACCCGTCCGCCGACGTCGACGGCTTTGACGCCGCCAGCAAGACGGCCATCCTCGCCTCCATCGGCTTTGGCACCCGCGTGACCACCGACGATGTGTACCAGCAGGGTATCCGCACCATCGGCGCCGAGGACATCGCCCAGGCCCGCGAGCTCGGCTACACCATTAAGCTGCTCGGCATCGCCCGCAACACCGACGCCGGCGTCGACGTCCGCGTGCATCCCACGCTGATCCCCGCCGACCACATGCTCGCCAAGGTCAACGGCGCCATGAACGCCGTCTACGTGGTGGGTGACGCCGTGGGCGAGACCATGTTCTACGGTGCCGGCGCAGGCTCCTTCCCCACCGCGAGTGCCGTCGTGGGCGACATCCTGTCGCTCTCCGAGCAGATCAGCCGCGGCGTGGCTCCGCTGCCCGAGATTGAGCCCTATGGCCACAACCTCGCCTTTAAGCCCATGGACGAGCTCCAGACCAAGTATTATGTGCGCCTGAAGGTCGCCGACCGCGTGGGCGCCCTGTCCGAGACGGTCGATATCTTTGCCAAGCACAACATCTCGATCTCGCTCATCAACCAGGTCGAGGACGGCAAGTCGGGCGCCAGCGATACCTGCTCGGTCATCTTCCTGACGCACCGCGCGCTCGAGAAGGACGTCCAGGCTGCCGCCGCCGAGCTTGCCAGCGTCGACTGCGTGGCCGAGGTCGCCAACGTCCTGCGCATCGAGAACGTCGAGGCCTGGACCGAAGGCGTCATGGCCAACTAACCCAACGCTCGCCTAGCAATACGCGCTTTGAGGGCTCCCGTCCGATGTGGGACGGGAGCCCTTTTGCCTCCTGCCCTAAGCACAACGGCAGAGCACATTTGCGCGAGCCGCTCATCGGTAACGCGCGCTACCGTTCACCGATATGCAAACGCGGTCGATTCCGGCTACCGCTACGCTGTGCTGAGAATGACCGCCCGCGATGAGAGGAAGCACTATGTTGCTCGAGGGCAAGAAAGCAATCGTCACCGGAGGCACGCGCGGTATCGGCTATGCCATCGCCTGCCGTTTTATCGAGGAGGGTGCCGCCGTCACCGTCTTTGGCTCGCGCCAGGAGACTGCCGACGCGGCCGTTGAGAAGCTGGCGGCCGCCTATCCCGACGCCAAGGTCTGGGGCCGCTCCTGCGACCTCACCTCACTCGAGGCCGTGACCGAGGCTTTTACCCAGGCTGCAACCGACATGGGCGGCTTGGACACGGTCGTCAACAACGCCGGCATCTCCCAGCGCTCGCCGCTTTTGAACTACACGGCCGAGGAGTTCGCCAAAGTCATGGACCTCAACGTCGTCGCCGTCTTTAACGGTCACCAGGCGGCCGCCAAGATTATGACCGAGGCCGGCCACGGCGGCACCATCACCACCACGAGCTCGATGGTCGCCAAGTACGGTCAGCCCTCCGGCGTCGGTTACCCCACGTCCAAGTTTGCCGTCAACGGCATGGTCCAGTCGCTCTCGCGCGAGCTCGCCCCCATGGGCATTCGCGTCAATGCCGTCGCACCCGGCGTAACCAAGACCGATATGGTCGCCAACCTGCCCGAAGAGGTCATCAAGCCCATCATCGCCACCATTCCGCTGGGTCGCATGGGCGAGCCCGAGGATGTCGCCAACGCCTTTGTTTTCCTGGCGAGCGACATGTCCTCCTACGTCACGGGCGCCGTGCTCCCCGTCGACGGGGCCGCCCGCTCCTAAAGGTCGCAAGCCACGACTTCGAACCTCAACGAGGCCCAACGCAAAAGGCGCGCTGCCTGCATCAACCGCAGGCAGCGCGCCTTCTTCTGTTTGAAAGGGAAACTGCGTCCCGGTATTTCAGC
>NZ_JBNPLM010000028.1:0-23047 GCF_050313495.1 Collinsella sp. SGI.178
GGGGCTCATCTGGAAACTGCGTCCCGTTCTGTTGACTGATTCCGGGACACAGTTTCCGCTAGGACGGCGTTGCGGAAGCTGCATCCCATTCTGAGGCTGCAATCTGGGATACACTTTCCGGAACGGCGTTCATGGGGAAACTGCGTCCCATTCATGCACCGTAGCCCGCCTTCCTCGGCAGACTCTGCAAACAAAAAACCGGTTGGAACGTGAATTCCAACCGGTTGCGAATGCAAGGGTATGTTTGGCTGACTACGACCGTGCGCCTTCGAGGAAAAAGCGACGGCTAAAGTAGTTGTACCAGGTGACCAGGAACGTGGCGATGGCCTTCATGGCCTGGTAGCCGATGCTCAAAAACGTGACGCCCACAAACATGTACAGGTCGTTGAGGCCCAGACCGATCACCGACAGGATGGTAAAGATCGTGAACTCGCGCTTACGGCTCATGCCCTCGCGATGGTCGAACACGTACTTCATGCTGAGCCAGTAGTTAACCACGACGGACGTGGTAAACGAGACCGTCGTGCTCATCAAAAAGTCGAGGTGGAACAGCTCGACGAGCGCAATAAGCATGCCCCAGTCGACGCCAAAGGAGATAAGGCCCACGACAGCGAACTTGAGGAACTGCTTGGTATGAGGTTGTGCCAGCGCGTTGCGCACGTAATCACATCCAATGCGTTGATGAATCGAGCAACGAGATACTTTAGAGCTTTTGCATGGCAAACGTAAGGTCTTTGGCAAGAACTATACGAACTCGCCAAATATTCAAGAGGTAATCTGCAAACGCTGCAAATTTGCCCGTAAACGAGCAAGGCTCAGGCAACGCTGCGCTCGACGCGCGTCATCCGCAGGTCCCCGTGGTGCAACGAGGAGGCCGACCTATTTGGCCTGCTCGCCCTCTAGGAAGATCTTTCGCGTTACAAAGTTGTAGACCATGACGAGTGCGGTAGCGCAAATCTTGGCGATATTGGCCTCGAGGCCCAGGCCGGCGTTGAGGGCAAGCACGATGCCGTCGTTGAGCGCCAGGCCAATAACGGATAGCACGACAAAGATGATGAACTCGCGGCGGCGGCTCATGCCCTCCTTGTGTGCAAACACGTACTTCATGCTCGCGACGTAGTTAAAGATGAGCGAGACGATAAAACCGCTGGTGTTGGCGATCAAGATGTTGAGGCCCAGGCCGTAGTGGAGCAGATTCATGATGCCAAAGTCGATGACGGTGGCAACGACGCCGACGACGCCAAACTTTATGATCTGCGCAAGGAGCTTTTGCATGGTACCTGCCTTAGGGTGGCGCCGGGGCGCCGCGGGGATGACAAACCCAGCAAGTTTAACCAATTCCCGCAGGTGGGGCTAGGCGCGCTCCTCGATAGCACCGTTTCTATATGCATCGAGGAGCTGGCGCAGGTCTTGGATCTGACTGCGAATCTTGACGCCGGTATCGGTGTCGCTCACCATGCGGCGCCGGTCGGCCTCGTCAAAGCGGTTGGTCTCGCTTTCGATATCGATGTTGCGGGTGAGCGCCTCGGCAACGCTGGTAAAGGCCTGGTGCGACTTGAGGCGGCATCCGCGCGAGCTCGAGATGAGCGTGTAACCGGCGATGCCCGTTTTGGGGTGGTAGGCGCGACAGAAACCGCCGTCGATGACCAGCAACTTTCCGTTGGCGCGGATGGGCTGCTCGCCCTTGGTGGTCTTGACGGGCGTATGGCCGTTGATGATATGGCCCGTCGGCGAGCAGGCCATGGGGGCGACGCCAAACTCGCGCATGATGTCGTCGCAAACGGACGAGGACGTGGTGAGCGTGTAGTACGGGTCCATCGGCTCGACCCACGTGCTCTTGTCGGCAATGTAGGCGCGCTCGAAGGTGCGCACCACGCGTCCGCTGGCGGGTGAGTTAAAGCCGATCCACAGGTACCACATCCAGTCGAGGGCATCGCGGTCGCCGACGCGCCAGGCGCGGCGGGCGATATAGTCGCAAAAATCAAAATAATCGCGGCCGGCGTGCCAGGTACCCAGGCAGTTCATGCTGCTAAAGGTGCCGTCTTCGTTGAGCGGTACGCAGCCGTGGAACAGCAGATTGCCGTTGGCGACCTTATACATGGAGCCGTGGGTATAGAGGAAATCGATGTGGCGATGCAGATGATCGGCGGTGACAAACTCGGACACGAGCTTGTCGATGATGTGCTGCTCCTCGGGCGTGAGCGTGTAGGGGTCCGCTGGATCGACGGTGGGGAAGTCGTTAGTCGTGAGCGGCCACACACTGCCGTCGGCGAGGGTGACCGTGCCGGCATCGTGATCGACCTTGTCGAGCAGTAGACGGTCGGCCATGTCGAACTCGGGGTGGCGCTGGATAATCTGGCCCTCGAGCTTAAAGAGCAGAACGTTGATGGCTTTGATGAGCGGGCTGATGGGCTCGCCGGCGGTATAGGTAGCGTTGGCAAAGGCGACAAGCTCGCGCAGCGAGATGCCGTAGTCGTTCTCGAGAATTTCGTAGTTGTCGTAGCGCAGGTTGTTGCGTAGCACCGTGGCGATGCAGGCGGGCTCGCCGGCAGCGGCGCCCATCCACAGCAGGTCGTGATTGCCCCACTGAATATCGAGCGAATGATAGGTGAGCAGGCGGTCCATAATCTTGGCCGCGCCGCCGCCGCGGTCGAAGATGTCGCCCACCAAGTGCAGGTGGTCCACGGCGAGGCGCTTGATGAGCGAGGCGAGCGACTCGATAAAGTCGTCGGCGCTGGCGGTCTCCAAGATGGATTCGATAATACGCTCGTGATAACGCACGCGGTAGTTGTTCTCGTCCGGATGCGTGTGCAGCAGCTCGTCGATGATGTAGGCGTAATCGCGCGGGATGGCCTTACGTACCTTGGAGCGGGTGTAGCGGCTCGAAAGCGAGCGGGCAACCACAATGAGCTGGTTGAGCATGGTCTTGTACCAGGTGGGCGAGTCCTCGTGCCGGCTGCGGACCAGATCGATCTTCTCGCGCGGGTAGTAGATGAGCGTGCACAGCTCGCCTTTTTCGTTAAAGGAGAGCGTGTCGCCAAAGATTTCGTCGACATGCTCGCGCACGACGCCCGAGCAGTTGTTGAGGATGTGCATAAAGGCTTCGTACTCGCCATGCACATCGCTCATAAAATGCTCGGTGCCCTTGGGTAGGTTGAGGATGGCCGAGAGGTTGATGATCTCGGTGAATGCGGATTGCTCGGTGGGGAACTGTCTCGACAGCAGGCGCAGATACTTGAAGTCTTGCGGATTGCGATCGAATGCGACCATGAAACACCTTCCGATGGGGTTGGTAAAACTGATAAACAGCGTCAAACGTTTATCAGTATGCGCTGCTTCTGTTTCGATTGGGGTTAGGAGATTGAATTGTTGGCCGAACGGTTTGCTAAATCGATTTAGTCAAGGTAGATATGGCGGTTGAGTGGAGACGTAGGGTCGTTTTTGCAGGCGCATACCTCCGAGATCGCTAGAGATGATGACGGTAAAGATGTTCACTACCTTTGGTTCAATTTGGTAAATAACGGACATTTGTACCGTATTCACGCATGCTGTGCGATAATTTGCGCAGCAATGAGTAAGGAGCCTCATATGAGTGATTTTGTCCTGACCTGTGAATCCGCCGCCGATCGAACCCGTGAGTTCTTTGCGTCGCGCAATATTCCTGTCGTGTGTTTTCATTACGAGATCGACGATGTTGTCTATACGGATGATCTGTATCAGTCGATTACGCCGGACGAGTTTTTTGCCCAGATTGCCGCCGGTGCCATGCCCAAGACGTCTCAGGTGAGCGTGGGTGAGTACGAGGAGTTTTGGGAGCCGTTTGTTGCCGAGGGTAAAGACGTGCTGCACCTGACGTTGTCGTCGGGTATTTCGGGCACGTATGGATCGGCCTGCGTTGCGGCGCAGATGCTCGCGGATCGCTATCCCCAGGGCGGCAAGGTGCGCGTCATCGATTCGCTGGCGGCGTCTTCGGGCCTTGGCCTGCTGGCGGAATGTGCCGCCGACGTTCGCGATGGCGGCGCTTCGCTCGACGAGACGGCCGCTTGGATTGAGGGGCATAAACTCAACCTGCACCACTGGTTCTTTTCGACCGATCTGTCGAGCTACCTGCGCGGCGGTCGCATTTCGGCCGCGAGCGCGATCATCGGCACGGCACTCAAGATTTGCCCGCTTATGACGGTCGATTGCGAAGGTGAGCTGGCGCCGCGTGAGAAGATTCGCACCAAGAAGCGTGCGATTTCCGAGATGGCTAAGACCATGATGGCACACGTGCAGGGCGGTGCGGATTATTCGGGTAAGTGCATCATGTCGCACTCGGCGTGTCGCGAGGATGCCGAGGCAGTTGCGGCGCTGATAGAGGAACAGATTCCGCAGCTTAAAGGCAAGATTGAGATTAATGACATCGGTACTCTGATTGGCTCGCATACCGGACCTGGTACGGTGGCGCTCTTCTTTATGGGCGACAAGCGCGTGGACTAACGTTTGTGGGCTGGCTGACGGTTTTAACGGCTACGCCTGTCCTCCTGACATTTGATAACAGAAAAAGGCCCGTCCCGTTGTTTGCGGGGCGGGCCTTGCTGTTGCGGCTAGCGTTTCTTTCCACGGAAGAAGAAACCGTGTAGCGAGGGCTTGAGTCCGCGGTTGGCACGACGCTCCTCGATATGATCGTGGATCGAGGCGACGCGCTCGATGACCTCGTCGGGAATCGGCACGTCGGGATTCATGTTCTCGACCTGGCTGACCTCGGCGGCGGCGACCTGGTCGATAATGGGCACATCGTCGCGCGAGATGACAGGCGTGGCGTCTTCCTTCATCTTGCGGTAGCGCTCCATCATGTCGGTTTGCAGCTGCTGGGCCGAAGGCGGCGTCCAGATGATAGCGTTGGCGCCGGCGGCGATGGTTTCACGGATGCTCTCGGGCGTCTTGCCACCCGGTGCGATGAGCGGCAGGCTGGGATAGTGCTCTCGCAGCTCGCGTAGGACCTGGGGTGTGTTTTTGCCGGCGGCGATGTTGAGGATCTTGGCCCCGGCGCGCACCTTGGCGTGGGCATCGTCATCGCAGCGAACGACCGTGGCGATGACGGGGATGTCGGCGATGTTGGTGATGTGCTCGACCATCTCGGCGGTAGCGGGGGAGTTGACCACGCAGCCCGCCGCGCCTTGCATCTCGGAGACGGCCGCCATCTGCACGGAGCGCTTACCGGTGGTGGTACCGCCGCCAACGCCCACAAAGACCGGGCACTCGGCAACAGTCAGCAGCGCCTGCGTAATGGCGGGCTGCGGCGTGAAGGGGTAGACGGCAAACACGGCGTCGGCATTGGAGTTGCGGATGACCGCCACGTCGGTGGTGTAGATGAGCGATTTGATGCGGCGTCCAAAGAGCGTAAAGCCGCTGGCCTCCTCGATCTCATCGGGCATGCGGAGGGCCGCCTTGCGCAGGCGCCCGTCGATGGGCAGCGGCTCCATGGGCAAAAGGCCGCTGGGGGTTACAGCCACCTGGGGCTCGGTAAATTCGTCCGCAAGCTCAACCTCTGAGAAATCGACCGAGGCGACGATGTCCTCGTGAACCTCGGCGGGAACATCGATGGGGGCTTGGTCGTTCGTCGCGGCGGGCGTGTCGAAGGAGCTGGTGGCGACAAAAGCGTCAACACGCTCGTTCAAATCGTTGAGAGAATCCATTGCGGTCCGTTTCTATAATGTGCGGTCGGCAGCGTGCGACCGGCGCTACGTTGCTAAAACGTTTGACGAGTTGATTTTTCCCCGCCGCGCTATCCGTTAGACCGAAGGGCCGGCGAACGTGAAGGAGCTGTGGTGGCAGGAATCGAGGTGCTATCTTGGATGTCCCGTTTATAAGAGAGGTGGCGCGGTATGGAAATCACGACAATATTGAGCTCGATTGGCCTATGCGTGGGCGCAATCGTAGCCGCCGCGGTCATCTACTTTGTGGTTACGGCCATTAAGGGCAAAAGAGCCGAGCGCAAGGAGCGTGAAGCGCTTGCGCGGCATAAGGACCAGCAGGACAGGCGCGCACGGAGATAGCTTGTTGAGTTGGTCCGTGCGCTAGCTGCGTTTTCGGATCAGAGCGATGTAGAAGCCCTCAAAGTCGCGGCTGGGCGGGATGGTCAGCGTGCCGGGCATGCCGTTGGCGACGGTCGAGACGTGGCCGGTGGCGATGGCCTCGGTGAGGGCGTTGCTCTCGACGCGTGGCTCTTCGCCAGCTTCCTGAGCACGGCGCGCTTCGCTTTCGCTCGGCGTGCCGTCGAGGGGGATGAGCTCGCAGTCCATGTGTTTGTCGAGGGCCTCTTGCAGGGCGTCCTCGTTTTCCTGCGGCAAGATCGAACAAGTCGAATAGACGAGCGTGCCGCCCGGCTTGAGGGCGCCCATGGCGCGGTCCAGAAGCGCGCGCTGCGAGCGGGCGCACTTGCAGAGCAGCTGCTCGGTCAGGCCGCGCAGGCTTTTCTCGTTGCCGCTGATGACGGTGCCCGTGCCGGTGCAGGGGGCGTCGAGCAGGATGCGGTCAAAGCGGAAGAACTCGTCAAGCTCGCGTGCGTCGATACGCATGACGGGCACGTTTTTGGCGCCCTGGCGGCCCAAGTTGGCCTCGAGCTTTTCGGCGCGGGGAATGCTCATCTCGCAGGCGGTGAGGTGCGCCTGTCCCTGGGTGAGAGCGGCAATCTGCGTCGTCTTGCCGCCGGGGGCCGCGCACATGTCCAGGATATCCTCGCCGGCCTGAGCGCCCAGCACCAAAGGAGGCATCATGGACGACAGGCTCTGCAGATAGATTTTGCCGTTGCGGTAGATGTCGAGATCCCACAGATCGGATACCTGGGCCTCGGGCAGGATGAAAGCGTCCGGGTACCAGGCAACGGTTTGGTGGGCGATGCCGGCTGCGTCGAGCGCGGCGGCGATGTCCTCGGCGGTTGCCTTGAGCGTGTTGGCACGCAGCGTGACCGGGCGCGTGTCTGCGGCGCCAAAGCCCTCGATCATGAGCTCGGCATCGGCAGGCGCATAGGCGCCGGCGACCGTGTCGACCATAAAGCGCGGCAGGTCGGCGGCGGAGTGTTGGGCGGCAAGCTGGTCGGAAAGCTCGGTGGCGGCAAACTGCCTGAGCTTGAGCTCGGGCTTAACCTGCTTTTTCTGCTTACGACGACGCGGCTTGGACATCCGTCTTTCCTTCCCATTCCATTAAAAGTAGTCAATTTGGGACGGGGCTATTTTAGCTGCCCGTCCGTTTCGGCAGGCGTTGCAGTTAAATTTGGGACGGGGTAGCTAAAATAGCCCCGTCCCAAATTGACTAGTCTGCCTTGGCGTTTGTCTAGTACTGGCTCTCGTGCTTGCTGAAGAAGTCGAAGCGCGGGGGCAGCGGCTTTACGCGGTGCTCGCCGGGCTTCTCGCCCAGGCTCTCCACAAACTCATCCGTGGAGGCAAAGATGTTGTCCCAGCTAAAGAAGGCGACCGGATCGATGTCGAAGTACTCGCAGATGAGCTCGCAGCCGGCCGGGACGATGCCGTGCATCAGGACGGTCGCCACGCGCAGCTCGGTAAAGGCGTCGACCAGTGCCTGCGTCATTGCGGTGTTTGCCTCGCTACCCTCGAGTTTGTTGGCAGCCTTGGAGGCGTCGCTCCAGCGCTTGTTGGCGGCACGCAGGTAGTCGTCACACACGGCGAGCGCGCGGTGCGTCTCGAACTTGTACATGGCTTGCTCAAAGGCGAGAGCTGCCTGCTCGGCGGCTTCGACCACGGTGGCGGAGGCGGCACCGGCGGGGATGCATCCGTTGCGGTAGGGGCTCTCGTCGCCCTCCTTGACGGCGACGCCGTAGAAGCAGCTGCGGGCCAGGCGGTTGAACACGCCGGTCAAAAGCGCGCTCTCCTTAAGGGCCGGGTCGATAACGCGCTTGTCGTCGCAGGCGCGCACCTCGTTGCCGTCCTTGTCCTTGCCGGTCACGCGTGTGTCATATGCCTTGGGGCTAAAGCTCACCGGCTTCTCGGACAGGCCGAGCGACAGCCAATGCGCACGCATCTGCTCGCAGGTGTAGTGATTGAGCAGGTCGTCTGCCGGCGGGGGAGGCGTCTGCGAGGACGAGCTGGCTTTTTTGCCCATGTAGAGCAGGTGATAGCAGGCGCTGACGGTGCTCTGCGTGAGGTTCCAACCCAGGGCCTCCCACATGGCGGTCTGCGCGATGCAGTAGAAGTAGATGTTGTCCTGACCGATAAACTGGTAGATCTGTGCGTCGTCCGAGCACCACCAGTCGCGCCAGTCGAGCGAGCTGTGCTGATAGGTGGGCGCGGGGACCTGCGTGGAATCGGCGGCGGGCTCGCCCATGAGGGCGGCATCCTGGGCGGCGACGCCCTCGGTCACGCCGGCGGCGCGGGCATCGCGGGCGAGCACGGTTCGCGTATAGCTGATGGGCGCCCACAGGCTCTCGGGCCAGCACCAGCAGGTGACGTCGGAGACGCCATCGACCTCGGGCACCGGAACGCCCCAGTCGATGTTGCCGGTGATGCGGAAGGGCACGAGCGCCTTGCCGCTACGGAAGCGCACGCCGCCGTTGGTGAGCACCGCGTGGGCGTCGTCGCGCTCCTTCCAGCTGGGGAAGGTGACGGTAAAACTGCTCTTGTTGCCCTCGGGCTCCAGCACGGTGTGCTCGGGGAGCTGGTCCTCGACGGCGTCGAAGGCCTCGCGGAACTTGTTCTGGATATAGAGCTGTGCCGGCAGCAGCCACTCTTCCATGGTCTTGGAGACCACGGAGCGAACCTGCGGGTTCTGGGCGAGCTTGGCGGTGTAGGTCTTCATAAAGTCGAGGTAGGCCGGCAGGTCGAAGTAGAGGTTGTCGACCGGGCGCAGCTCGGGCACCTCGCCGGTGAGCTGGCTCTTGGGCGCGATGAGCTCCTCGGGCTCAAACTGGTGGCCCAGGTCGCACTCGTCGGCATAAGCCTTCTCGGACTTGCAACCTTGGATGGGGCAGCGGCCGATGACCTGGCGACCGTTGAGGAACGTGCCGGCCTTGGCGTCGTAGAACTGAAGGGTAGAGCGCTTGGAGATGGTGCCCTGCTCGTGCAGGCGCTCGATAATCTCGGCGGTCACCTTGTTGTGAATCTGCGCAGCCGGCTCAAGGCCCGAGCCGCCGTAGATGTCGCAGCTGATGTTGTAGTTGTTGAGGGTCGCGGCCTGACGGGAGTGATTGGACTCGACATACTCGCTAATGGACTTATCGTAGCCCTCGTTCTCCTTGAGCTTGCGGTAGCTCTCCATGATGGGCGAGCCGTAGCAGTCGGTGCCCGAGGTGAAGATGACGTTCTCGCGGCCCAGGCGGTCGCGCAGGAAGCGGGCGAAGAAGTCGGCCGGGACAAAGACGCCGCCAACGTGGCCAAAGTGAAGACCCTTGTTGCCATAGGGCTCGCCGGCGGTAACGATGGCGCGGCGGGGCCAGCTGGGACGGTCGTTCATGGAGTATTTGGATGCCATGGGACTCCTTCGCATATGGTGAGAGCGCAGCCGGGCGCGGGGCTCGGCGACGCGGTGGTCAATTCGTGCATATCGTTCGACATTATCGCACATGCGGGCGGGTGCGTGGCAGGGGCGCTATCCTAAGATGCTATGAATGAGATTTCCAACATACATGCGTTTGAAGACGAGGATTTCCTGCACGCTTGCTTTGTGTGGGGGATGGCCGTGCTTGGCGCATTTGCCGCGTGCCTGGTGCCGGTGTTTGTGCTGCTGGGTGGGCCCGCGGACTTGGATGCGGCTGACGCGGGTGGCTGGATGGCTGTCTTGGGCTGGATAGTTGGCTTGGCTGCGGTTTCGGCGGCGTCATTTGCCGTGCACGAGCTGGTGCACGGCGTGTTCTTTAAGCTGTTTGCGCCCGCCGGTGCGCACGTGACCTTTGGGGCGAACCTCGAGACGTGCATGATTTACGCCTGCGCCGAGGGCGTGGTGTATTCGCGCCGGCGGTACATGGCAGTTTGTCTGGCGCCGACGGTTGTCGTGACGACAGCATTTGCCCTGGGGTTTGCGTTTTCGGGCTATCCGCTGCTGTGCTACCTGGCGGCCGGCTTGCATTTGTCGGGCTGTGTGGGCGACTGGTATTACGTGCGGACCATTTTGCGCGACCGCCGCATTGTCGCCTGCGAAGATACGTCCTTTGGCGTGCGCTTTTTTGGTCAGTAGTCTTTTTGGGACGGGGCTATTTTGACTACTTTCCTGTTGATGCAGGTATTTGGAACTGCTTGACGTCAAAAGTAGTCAAAATAGCCCCGTCCCAAAAAGACTACTTATTGTGGGGGAGGAGATGTCCATGAAGCCGCTGCTGCTGCACGCGTGCTGTGCGCCGTGCTCGCTGGAGCCGGTTCGTCTGCTGCGTGAGGAGGGGTTTGAGCCCACGATTTGCTGGACCAACCCCAATATTCAGCCGCGCGATGAATGGCAGCGCCGCTTGGACGAGCTGCGCCGGTGGTGTGCCGATGGCGACATCGAGCTCATCGAGGCGGGGGAGGACCGCGAGCGCTGGGAGGCCGGCGTGGCCCCGCTGGGCGCCGATCGACCCCGTCGCTGTCGTGCGTGCTATGCCCTGCGCCTGGCCGAGGCATGCCGTGTGGCCCAGGAGTGCGGGTTTGAGTTTGTGGGTACGACGCTCGCCGTCTCGCCGTATCAGTTGTTCGACACCTGCAACGATGTGTTGGAGCGTCTGGCTGCCTCCCGCGGTCTCACCCCGGTGATTCGCGATTTTCGCCCGTATTATCCCGAGGCGACACGCCGTTCGCGCGAGCTGGGCATGTATCGGCAGAATTATTGCGGCTGCCGATTCTCGGCCGTCGAGGCGGCCATGGACCGCGCCCGCATCCGCGACGAGCGCAAAGCCGCCAAAAAGTAGTTCTTTTGGGCTGGCAGCCTGCTAGGATGTAGAGCGGATTTTAGCTATATAAGGAGTATTCGACGTGTCTATGCGTACCGATGATTTTGACTACAACCTTCCTGAGGAACTGATTGCCCAGGCTCCTGCCGAGCCGCGCGACTCCTGCCGCCTGCTGGTGGTGGATCGCAGGGGCTCCCAGGCGGGAACGCCACTGGAGCATGGCGGCACCGTCGAGCACCGCATCTTCCGCGACATCATCGACTATATCGAGCCGGGTGACGTGCTCGTCATCAACCAGACGCGCGTGATGCCGGCCCGTCTTATCGGTCGCAAGACAGGCTCGGGCGGCGTGGTCGAAACGCTGCTGCTCAAGCGCCGCGAGGACGTGGATCCGCTGGGTCACGTTTGGGAGTGTCTGGTCAAGCCGGGCAAGCGCCTAAAGCCCGGTGCTCAGATTGAGTATCGCGCCGGTGGTGCCCATGCGCCCGAGGGTGCTCCCGTGGTGCTGACGGCCGAGGTCGTCGACTTTGTCACCGATAGCCGCGGCGGCCGCCTGGTGCGTTTTGAGCCAGCCGGTTGCAATGCCGCCGGCGACCCGCGCACGCTCGATGAGGCTATCCATGCTGCCGGCCACGTGCCGCTGCCGCCCTACATTACCGATTACGAGGGCGATCCCGAGAAGTACCAGACCGTCTACGCCATGAAGGAGGAGCACTCAGCTGCCGCTCCCACGGCGGGCCTGCACTTTACTCCCGAGCTCATGGCCGCTATCGAGGCCAAGGGTGCGAAGTTTGCCGCCGTCGAGCTCGAGGTGGGCATCGATACCTTCCGTCTGGTGGAGGAGGACGACCCCACGCAGCACGTGATGCACACCGAGCGCTATCACGTGTCGCAGGAGGTTGTCGACGCCGTGCATAAGGCTAAGGCCGAGGGGCATCGCGTGATTGCTGTCGGTACCACCGCAGTCCGCTCGCTCGAGAGTGCGTTTGACGCGGACGCGCCGGTGTCCGATCCGGCTGTGACGGCGCGCTATTTTGAGGGCCGTAAGGACGGGGCCGACACGCTCGGCCGTGGTGACATCGTGGCGCGCGAGAACGCGACGACGCAGCTCTACCTCATGCCCGGCTCGACCTATCACGTGGTCGACGCGCTGATCACTAACTTCCATGTTCCGCGCTCCACACTCATGATGCTCGTGAGCGCACTTGCCACCCGCGATCAGATCATGGATGCCTATGCCGCCGCTATCGAGCAGCGCTACCGCTTCTTCAGCTTTGGCGACGCCATGCTCATTTGTTAGTTACGCGGTTCTACGAACCGCGTAACTGCTCGACGCTGCGCGGGCCGCATTTGGACAATCTGACGTTCAACTTCAAGGGCGCGACCAGAAGGTCAGCGCCCTTTCGTTTCACGTCACCTTGCCTCAAATGCGACCCGCTCGCTGTCGCTGGCAAAACATCGGCATTTCTTTGGTTGTCAAGAGATTGCCGTTCTGGCGGGTTTTCGCTGACTTCGCCAAAACATTGGCGTTGCCGTGGTTCAACCTGCCAAAAAGGGACAGGTTTATTTTGGCAGGTTTTATCTGGGCAAACGTTGTTGGTGCGATGGGGACTGCTTTATATGCACCAAGTTGGTGCAAAGTAGCCTGGCCCCTTTGCACCAATCAAAACGTTGCGGTGAGTGTTTTTTGGCAGCTGGTTTACTTGCTCGCGAACAGCCAGATTAGGACGATCACGAGGATTACGGCAACAATGCAGACGATTGCGCCGGTGAATTTGACGCGTGAGTCGCGGGTGCGCTCGCGCACGTCGTTCTCGGCGGCTTCGAGCTGAGCCACTTCGCGCTCGGTTTCGGCGCGCTCGGCCTTATCGCGAGCCAGGGAGCCCGCGAGCGATTCGGTGATCTCGGGATGGTTGTGCACCTCGGTCGCCTGCTCGATGATCGACTGCGCATGCGCGACGTCCGCCTGGGCATTGGCGATAGCCTGCTCTTGCTCTTGACGCGCTTTGTCCTCGGTGACGATCTTCTCGCGTAATTCGCGCTGGCGCGTTGCAGCGGCCGCCTTTGCGGTCTGCAGCTCGTCGCGCGCGGCATCGGCCTCGGCCGTCACGGCCTGATGGGCGCGCTTGGCGTCGGCGATGGGGGCTTGCGCCTGCTCGACGGCGTGCTCGGCGGCTGCGAGCGAGTGCTCAAGATCGGCGGCGATGCGCGGGACATCTTCCTCGGCTTTACGCAGGGCATCAGCCGTGTCGGAGATCTGCATCGAAAGCTCGCTGGTGCGCACCGTATAGTTGGCGGGATTTGCCGAGGGATTGCGCTGCAGCTCGGCATACTCACGGCGCAACGTTTCGAGTTGAGCACGCGTGGCGTCGACGGTTTGCTGCGCTGCGGCAACGCCGGCGTCGCGCTCGGCCTGTACCTTGTCGCGGATGCGCTTGGAATCCTCGAGACGTCGTACGAGGCGGTTACCGGTCTCGCGCGAGCTGGCTTCGCGCGCTTCGACGGCATCGAGTGCGGCTTTGAGACGCCGCTCGGTGGCGTCGTCCTCTTCTTTTATTTGTTCGAGCTGCGCTTTGAGCTCTGTTGTCTTGGCGGCATGGGCGTCGCGGCCGATTTCTGCCGCCGCGGCGGCCTTTTGTGCCGTGTCGATAGCGTGGCGCTGCTCGGCGACGATTTGGCCGTAGCGGCTTGCGATATCCTGGCGCGTCTCGAGCTCCTCGCCTTGATCGGCGATGCGCTGATCAAGTTCGGCCAGGTGGGCACGAGCGTCCGCGAGCGCCTTCTTTGCGGCGTTCATCTCGCGCATGGCAGAGGCGCCCTGGGCGATAAAAGTGCCTACGGCGTTTGCTGTATTTGAGACGGCGGTTCCCAGATCGCGGCTGGCTGCAGGGGCGTGTGGAGCGGTCGGGTGACCGGCGTCGGCCGCACCCGCATCGGGCGCCTGCGACGTGGCGATATTGCCGGTGCCACCCTCGATCACGGAAAAGCCGGCAGTGTGCGGGTCAACTGCATCTGCGCCAATTGTAGGGTGCTCGAGCTGTAAGAACGAAGGTACGGTGCTGCCTTGGTCGGCAACGGGGGTCTCGCCAGGCACGAA
This sequence comes from Collinsella sp. SGI.178, assembly GCF_050313495.1. Lineage (NCBI taxonomy): Bacteria > Bacillati > Actinomycetota > Coriobacteriia > Coriobacteriales > Coriobacteriaceae > Collinsella > Collinsella sp. SGI.178. Next base: position 13,950 of record NZ_JBNPLM010000028.1, read on the forward strand.
GGTCGATGCGGCCTCGGCGGCCTTCTCTTCTTCGGCGTCCACATCGGCGTCGGCCACGGCGTCTTTCATCGCTTTGACGGCATCCATCATGGAGTCCATGACGGCATCGAGTTCTTCTTCCGAAGATACCTCGATGGGGCCTGCCGCCTGTGACGCGGGGTCCGCGTCGGGCTCGGCGTCGTTCGACTCCGGTTGCTCGCCTTCGTCATGCTCGACAGTATCGCCTGTGTCTGTTGCCTTATCCGCACCGGCGTGCGCATCTTCGGCGGATGCATCGACGGAAGCGGCGACGCAGGTAGGAGTGCTGCAGTCGTCGGCGACGTCTGCGGAATCATCAATATGCTGCTGAGTCTGGGGGTCCAGCTCGTCTGTCATAGGCATGTGCTCCTCATCGTTGATTGTCACCCTATGATAAAGTCTCGCGCCGGCATCCCGCGCGCCGCAGCAAAGTTTCAAAACGTGTTCGATGGCTCGCTTGGATAGCAAAAATTTGGCCGCTCTATTCAGTTTGCGCTTGACATTCCCTTCTCCGAAAGACGTTATGCCGTTCACCTGCCACGGTCTTTATAATGGTTTGCGTATGAACCGCAACCAAGGAGTTCCAGTTTATGGACCAGAGCCTATTTAAATTCGACCTGATCGCCGAGGATCCGACGACGCATGCGCGTGCCGGCGTGCTGCACACTCCGCACGGCGACATCGAGACGCCGATCTTTATGCCCGTGGGCACCAAGGCAAACGTCAAGGGCATTCCTACCGAGACTGTCAAGCAGCTCGGCGCCCAGATCGTGCTCGCCAATACCTATCACCTGTCCATGCGTCCCGGCGAGGACACCATCGCCGAGTTGGGTGGTCTGCACAAGTTTATGAACTGGCATGGCCCCATCCTCACTGATTCCGGCGGTTTCCAGGTGTTCAGCCACAACGACGCCGTCAAGCTCACCGACGAGGGCGTGCGCTTTATCGTCAACGACTACGACGGCCGCCACGTGTTCTGGACGCCCGAGGACAACATGGAAATCGCCATGAAGCTCGGCTCCGACATCTGCATGCAGCTCGACCAGTGCCCGGGCTATCCCGCCACGCGCGCCTACGTTGAGCGCGCCGTTGAGCTGTCGAGCATGTGGGCCGAGCGCTGCTATAAAGCTCATACCCGCGATGACCAGGCGCTCTTTGGCATCGTTCAGGGTGGCATGCATCTGGACCTGCGCCTGCGTTCGCTGCGCCATCTGGAGGAGTGCGGTGACTTCCCCGGTTACGGCATTGGCGGCTACTCGGTGGGCGAGGACCACGAGACCATGTTTGAGACGCTGGCACCGCTCGCGAGCGAGTACATGCCCAAACATAAGCCGCGCTACCTGATGGGCGTCGGCAACCCGACGACGCTCGTGCGTGGTGTAGGCGTGGGCATCGACATGTTCGACTGCGTGCTGCCGACGCGCACCGGCCGCATGGGGACGGCGTTCTCGAGCGAGGGTCGCCTTAACTTCCGCAACGCCCGCTTTGCGCACGACGACGGCCCCATCGATCCCACCTGTACCTGCCCGGTGTGCACGGGCGGTTACAGCCGTGCGCTCATTCGCCACATGGTCACGCAGAAGGAGATGCTCGGCGGCATTTTGCTTTCGATGCACAACATCTACTACCTGCTCAACCTTATGCAGCGTGCCCGCCAGGCCATTATCGAGGGACGTTACGGTGCGTTCGTGAGCGACTGGATGAACAGCCCCGCGGCAGTGGATTACTAAGAGCTGCGGGTGTGCTTACGGGGGCGCTCGCGCGGTGTCGAGGCTACGTGCCAATCGACCGTGCGTAGCCGGCGCCGGGCATCGCATGCGTCGGCATCGCTTGCACGACCTCTGACCGATGCCTTGCAAGCGCTTGATGCATCGTGGGTACCATACCGAATGGTTGATGTTCGGGCGGGTGTTTGACGCATGGCGTCGACCCCGCCCGTTTCTATTTTCGATAGGAGTATCCCATGATTAAGAATGAGAACGTCGAGGGCGAGCCGGCCTACGACGAGACGTACCGACGCGGCCCCGTGGTTATGCGCGGCCCTATGATTCCTAAGGACAACACCTACGCCAACCTGCTGGCGCCCGAGGACTCGACTGACTGGTTGCACGCCGACCCGTGGCGTGTGCTGCGCATTCAGGCCGAGTTTGTCGATGGCTTCGGCGCGCTTGCCGAGCTCGGGCCCGCGGTGACCATCTTCGGCAGTGCCCGTACGCCCAAGACCGATCCGCTCTACAAGGCGGCGCGCACGGTCGGCCGCAAGATCGCGCAGCGCGGCGTGGCGGTTATCACCGGCGGTGGTCCTGGCATTATGGAGGCGGCCAACAGGGGAGCGGCGAGTGCCAACGGCAAGTCGGTCGGCTTGGGTATTGAGCTTCCGCACGAGCATGGGCTCAACAAATACGTGAACCTCGGCATGGACTTCCGTTACTTCTTTGTGCGCAAGACCATGTTTGTCAAATACAGCTCGGGCGCCATCGTGTTTCCCGGTGGTTTTGGTACGCTCGACGAGATGTTTGAGGTGCTCACGCTGGTGCAGACGCACAAGGTCAAGCGCATGCCGCTTGTTTTGGTGGGCAGCGAATACTGGCAGGGCCTGTTCGACTGGCTCAACGGCCCGGTGATGGATGCCGGCATGATCAGCCCACTCGATCCAGACCTCGTCCACATCACCGATGACCTCAACGAGGCCGTCGACATCGCCCTGAGCGGGCTGATGTAGGGTAGGTAAAATGGGACGGGGCTAAAATTGCTAGGTTCAATTGTTGAATAGTCAACAGGTTGAAGTTTCGGTGTGGAAATCGTCAACTGGGGGAAGAGGGATGTCGATGGAGGCACTGGAGATATGCAAGCGGCTGGTCGTGCTGTTTGATTTTGACGGCACGGTGGCCGATACGGGCCGGGCGGTGATGACCTCGACGCGTAAAGCGCTGGCTGCGCGCGGGTTTTCTGAGGCGCAGATGGGTGACCTGCGCCGCATGATCGGGCCTCCGTTGTGGAAGAGCTTCCACGACTTTTACGGCTTCTCGCGCGAGGAGTCGCTTGTGGTGGCCGACGAGTACCGTGCCTTTTTTGATGAGCTGGGACCGGAAGAGTACCCCGTGTTCGATGGAATTCCCGAACTGCTCGATGGCCTGGTCGCCCAGGGGCATCACTTGGCCGTGGCGACGTCGCGCATGGAGGCAAAGTGCATCGACATGGTGGGCGAGCTGGGGCTTTCGCAGTTTGAGGCGGTGGTCGGTATGAATCCGCCGCAGGGGCGCGAGACCAAGGCCGATTCGGTTCGCGATGCCCTGGCGGCGCTCGGCGCGACGGCGGACGATGCCGTGATGATCGGCGACCGCTTTAACGATGTGGAGGGCGCGCACGCAAGGGGCGTGCCGTGCATTGGCATCTATTCGGGCGCGGCGGTGCCGGGCGAGCACGAGGCGGCGGGTGCCGATGCAGTGGTGCACTCGGTGGCCGAGCTTGCTAAACTTTTCGCCATCTAATGACGTTATGCGAGGGGCGGGTGTGGCCGTCGCTCATTGGTAAGGAGGTCGTCCATGAATCAGGTGGAACAGAGCGTTACCGAGTATGTCGACGAGATCTGGGAAGATGTCGTTGCCGATATCGAGCAGCTGGTGAGCTATCCGTCCGTGGCCGTTGCTGCCCATGCGGAGCCCGGTGCGCCGTTTGGCCGCCCGGTCCGTGATGCGCTCGATTGTGCGCTCGGCATTGCGCAAAAGCTCGGCTACCAGACGAGCGACGACGAGGGCTATGTGGGCATCGCCGACATTCCCGGCCGCGGCGATAAGCAGCTTGCGACCATCTGCCATGTGGATGTGGTGCCCGCCGGTCCCGGTTGGAACACCGACCCGTTTGCGATGGAGCGCCGCGAGGGCTGGCTGCTCGGTCGTGGCGTGATCGACGACAAGGGCCCGGCCGTGTTGTCGCTCTACGCCGGTGCCTACCTGATCAAGCACGGCATTGTGCCGCGCTATACCTTCCGCGCGCTGCTGGGCTGCGATGAGGAAGTGGGCATGTCCGACGTTCACCATTATCTGGAGAACCACGCAGACCCCGACTTTTTGTTTACGCCCGATGCCGAGTTCCCGGTCTGCAATGCCGAGAAGGGCCAGTTTGGGGCGACGTTTGTGAGCTCCAAGATCGACGGCGGGCGCATCGTATCGTGGAGCGGTGCCGAGGCGAGCAACGCCATTCCGTCGCAGTCTATCTGCGAGCTCGCGATTGCCGCCGATGAGCTGCCGGCGCCCGTTGAGAACGCCGACCGCCTGGAGATCACGGCGCTCGATAACGGGCATGCGCAGATTTTCGCCCACGGTATTGGTGGCCACGCTTCGATGCCCGAGGGAACGATCAATGCCGTCGGCCTCATCGTGGCGTATCTGCGCGAGGCCGAGGACGCGTTTGGTGCACGCGACGAGCGCCTGCTGACGCCCGCCGAGCACGAGTTTGTCAAGTTTCTGACCTTTGTACATGCGGATGCCTATGGCCACGGCCTGGGTATCGACGCGACGAGCCCGGCGTTTGGCCCGCTCACGTGCAACCCCGGTGTTATCCGTGTGATGGATGGCCATATTGAGCAGGTCATCGACGTACGTTTCCCCGACAGCACGAACGCCGATACCATCTGCGAGCAGCTCGAGCCGCTCGTGGGCCGCTTTGGCGTGACGTGCCGTGTGGGTCGTGCAAAGGTGCCGTTCTCGGTGTCCGCCGACGATCCGGCCGTGAAGGCGCTTATTGATACCTATAACGAGTTTACGGGCAAGCATGCCGAGCCCTTTGCCATGGGCGGCGGCACGTACGCACGCAACTTTGCCCGCGCCGTGTCGTTTGGCCCCGAGGAAACCGGCCTGGAGCTGCCCGCATGGGGCGGCCAGATGCACGGCCCCAACGAGTGCGCCAACGAGGAACAGCTCAAGCAGGCGCTCAAGATCTATATTGTTGCGATCCTCCGTTTGAATGAATTAGAGCTTTAAGGTTTCGCGGTTTCCTAATCTAAGTTGCGATGGAATAGTTCCTAGAATGGGCCATTTGATGGCCAAGCAGGAACTATTTCACCGCAACTTTGTTTTTATTGGTGTAAAAGGCGGGCCATGCTTGGGGGCGGGTTTGTTATTCGTTTGTAAAGCCGAGTCGCGCTTGCGGTAAGGGTCTATCAAATGCCCGTAAGAAACCGCAGTTGGCGCGGGCACCGCCCGATCGAGGCCGTATCTTTCCAAACAGCAAAGCGGGCAGGGTGCCCGCGAGTCGCATGTATGAAAGGAAGATTATGCTCGATCAGGCTTATTCTCGTCGTCAGTTCCTCGGCCTCGCTGGTGGTCTTGCCAGCTTCGTGGGCCTCGGCCTCGTTGGTTGCGGCGGCGCGGGCGCTTCCAACGCCGCCGACAAGGGCAGCGCCGCTGCCGAGTCCGTCTCCGGCGAGGTGACCTACGACGGCGCCTCCTCGTTCCAGGCTCTCGTCGAGGCCGCTGCCGAGAAGTTCATGGACGCCAACCCGGACGTCTCCGTCTCTGGCTCGGGCAACGGTTCAGGCAAGGGCCTGACCGCCGTTGCCGCCGGTACCGTTACCATCGGTAACTCCGACGTCTTCGCCGAGACCAAGCTCGAGGCCGACCAGGTCAAGAACCTCGTCGACCACGAGGTCGCCGTCGTGGGCATGGGTCCCGTCGTCTCCAAGAACGTGAAGGTCGACGACTTGTCCCTCGAGCAGCTCAAGGGCATCTTCTCCGGCCAGATCACCAACTGGAAGGAGGTCGGCGGCGACGACGCCACCATCGTCGTTCTCAACCGCAAGGCCGGCTCCGGCACCCGCGCCACCTTCGAGGCCGCCGTCTTTGGTGACGAGGCCGTCGACTTTAAGGGCGACGCCGAGCTCGACAAGTCCGGCGACGTCCAGACTCAGATGGCCAGCACCGACAACGCCATCTCCTACCTCGACTTCTCGCACTTCGACGACTCCAAGTTCAACGCCATCAAGGTCGAGGGCGTGGAGCCCAAGAGCGCAAACGTCACCGACGACTCCTTTAAGATCTGGGCGACCGAGCACATGTACTGCGCAAAGGACGCCGACGATGCCACCAAGGCCTTCCTGGAGTTCATGCTTTCCGACGACGTCCAGGGCAAACTTGTCGAGGAGCAGGGCTTTATCCCCGTCTCTGCCATGAAGGTCGTCAAGGACGCCAGCGGCAAGGTCTCCGCTAAATAAGTAATCGCCCCGGAAAGGTTTGCAATGGCAAAACAGCTGCCAAAGCGCGACCTTGAGAACGTGGGCCTGGGCGTCACGGGCGCGTGCGTAGCGCTCGTGACGCTTGTCGTTGCCGCGCTCATCTTTATGGTCGCCCAAAAGGGCCTCTCGGCTTTTCTCAAGGACGGCGTTTCGGTCGTCGAGTTCTTTACCGGCACCAAGTGGGACCTGGCCAACACGGCCGAAAACGGCCTGCCCTATACCGGCGCCCTGCCCCTGATCGTCACCTCGTTTGCGGTCATGGTGCTCTCCACGCTTATCGCGTTGCCCATCGCCATCGGCTCTGCTATCTTTGCGGTCGAGATTAGCCCTAAGTTTGGCTCCAAGGTGTTTCAGCCGCTTATTGAGCTTTTGACCGGCATTCCCTCGGTCGTCTTTGGCCTGGTCGGCTTTCACGTGGTCGTCGGTCTTATGAAGAGCGTTTTCCACGTGAGCACGGGCCTGGGCATCTTGCCCGGCGCCATTGTGCTGGCCGTCATGATCTTGCCGACGATGACCACCCTTTCGGTCGATGGCCTGCGTGCCGTGCCCGATAGCTACCGTCAGGGTTCGCTCGCGCTGGGCTACACCCGCTGGCAGACCATCTGGCACGTGGTACTCAAATCCGCCATGCCGTCGCTCATGACCGCGGTCATCCTTGGCATGACCCGTGCCTTTGGCGAGACGCTCGCCGTGCGCATGGTTATCGGCGGTATCGAGGCCATGCCGACGTCGCTGCTGTCGCCGGCCTCCACCATCACCACCACGCTCACCACGTCCATGGCGGTCTATGCCGAGGGCTCTGCCCAAGACGATGTCCTGTGGGCGCTCGGTCTGCTGCTGATGGGCATGAGCCTCATCTTTATCCTGATCATCCACCTTATCGGCCGCAAGGGGGCGAAGGCTCGTGGCTAGCACGCGCATTCATATCGACGAGGCGAGACTCGGGCGCGTCCAAAAGCAGGACCGCATCGCCACGGGCGTGCTGACGGCAATCGTCGCCATCGTCATGCTCATCGTCGTCTCCATGGTGGGCTATATTCTGTTCGAGGGCATCTCGACGTTGTTCCAGCCGGGCTTTCTCACGCAGCCCGCGCGCGCCAACGGAACCCAGGGCGGCGTGCTCTACCAGCTGTTCGACTCGTTCTATCTGCTGCTGATCACCTTAAGTATCTCGGTGCCCATCAGTCTGGGCGGCGCGGTTTTCCTGGTTGAGTACGCGCCGGACGGACCCATCCGCGACATCGCCTCCACCGCCATCGAGACGCTGTCCTCGCTGCCTTCCATCGTCGTCGGCATGTTCGGCTTTCTGGTGTTCTCGGTGCAGCTGGGTTGGAAGTACTCCATCATCTCCGGCGCCGTCGCGCTCACCATGTTCAACATTCCCATCCTGGTGCGCGTGATTCAGCAGGCGCTCGAGGACGTGCCGCAGGCCCAGCGCGATGCGTGCCTGGCTATGGGCCTCACCCGCTGGGAGGCCACGCTGCACATCCTGATCCCCGAGGCCATGCCCGCCATCGTGACCGGTATCGTGCTTTCGGCCGGCCGCGTGTTTGGCGAGGCCGCGGCGCTGCTCTTTACCTCGGGCATGAGCTCGCCGGTTCGCCTGAACTTCTTGAGCTTTAACCTGTCGAGTCCCACTTGCGCCTGGAACGTGTTCCGCCCCGGTGAGTCGCTCGCCGTGCACATCTATAAGATCTACGGCGAGGGTAGCCCCGAGGCACAGCAGATTGTTTGGGGCACCGCGGCACTGCTGATGATTTGCGTGCTGCTGTTTAACGTAGTCGCCCGTATCGTGGGCAAACAACTGGCAAGGAGGATGACGGCCGAATGAGCGAGATAAATGAAACGCCCGCAACCGAGGCGGCCGCGTCCGAGACCCAGGTCTTTTTGTCGAGCGTGGGGGAGAGCGAGAAGCGCGTGCGCGTAAGCGGCAAAGCGGTGAGCGACGAGGTCGTGCTTTCCACCAAGGACGTCAACGTGTACTATGGCGACCACCATGCGCTGCACGATACGTCGCTCGACTTTCACAAGGGCGAGATCACGGCGCTCATCGGGCCTTCGGGCTGCGGTAAGTCGACCTTTTTGCGCAGCCTCAACCTTATGAATCGCGAGATTCGCGGCTGCCGCGTGGAGGGCGAGATCAACTACCGCGGGCGCAACGTGAACACCAAGACCGAGAACACCTACGAGCTGCGTCGATCCATTGGCATGGTGTTTCAGCAGCCCAACCCCTTTCGCAAGTCCATTCGCGACAACATCACGTTTGCGCCCAAACGCCACGGCATTACTGACCGCGACGAGCTCGATCGCATGGTCGAGGAAAGCCTGCGTGGCGCGGCGCTGTGGGACGAGGTCAAGGACAAGCTCGACAAGAGCGCCTACGCGCTTTCGGGCGGCCAGCAGCAACGCCTGTGTATTGCGCGCACGCTGGCGCTCAATCCCGATGTGATTCTGTTTGACGAGCCCTGCTCGGCGCTCGACCCCATCTCGACGCTGGCAATCGAGGACCTGATGTCATCGATTGTTGCCGACCGCGCCATCGTCATCGTGACGCACAACATGGAGCAGGCGGCGCGCGTGTCCAACCGCACGGCGTTTTTCTACATGGGCGATATGGTCGAGTACGACGAGACCGACGAGATTTTCCAACGGCCCAAGGATAAGCGGCTGAATGATTACCTCACCGGCATGTTCTCCTAGTCCGGGACATGCTTGAGGCCCGCGGCGGCCATGGTTGCCGCGGGACTGATTGGAGAGGCGGGTCATCTCCTGCGGGAGATGGCCCGCCTTTTTGTGTCGCATGCGGCCGTCGACCTACCAAAAAGGGACAGGTTTATTTTGGCAGGTT
>NZ_JBNPLM010000029.1:0-20598 GCF_050313495.1 Collinsella sp. SGI.178
GACCTTACGGGCTGCTCCGCCTTTTTTATGCAGCGACAGTGCGGGCCGTCTCGTGGTTAGCGGTAAAAGAAAGTTATTAGACGAGAAATATTTATCACAAACATTATTCGCGAAAAAGTATAATCTAGTAACAGAATAAAGCTTGCGGCGGGGTGCCCGGGCGTAGCCTTCGAAAGGGTTGAACATGTTCGATACGGTTTCTCGCCGCGGGTTCGTTTCACTTTCCGCTGTCGCCGCTGCCGGCCTTGGGCTTGCCGGCTGTTCCGGCAAGAAGGAGCCTGAGTCGACTGGCTCCGATGCCGGCTCCGCCAAGATTTCGTCCAAGAAGGCTGTCGAGCTGCAGGTCTTTGCTGCCAACTCGCTCGAGAAGGCCCTGCCCGAGGTTCAGAAGCTCTATACCGACCAGACCGGCACCACGTTTGCCGACACGCAGTTTAAGGCTTCCGGCGACCTTGTCGAGCAGATGCGCGCCGGTGCCGCCGTCGACGTACTCATCACGGCCTCCAAGGGCACCATGGATGACGCCGAGGCCGCCGAGCTCGTCGACGCCGACACGCGTGAGGACATGTTCGTCAATGATCTCGTGGTCATTCGTGCCGAGGGCTCCGATATCAAGGTCGAGGCCATCGCCGACGTCGCGAACCTGGACGGCAAGATTGCCATCGGCGACGCCAAGACCGTTCCCGCTGGCAAGTACGCCAACCAGGCCCTGGCCTCCGTGGGCCTCTACACCGGCACCGAGGGCGACGACGGCGAGTATGCACCCGATTTCGCCGACAAGGTGGCTCTGGCCGACAAGGTCGGCACCGCTGCGTCTTACGTCTCTACGGGCGATTGCGTGGCCGGTTTTGTCTACAGCTCCGATATCTTCCGCTACGACGGCATCGAGGAGACCTTCGTGTGCCCCGAGGACTCGCACAAGCCCATCGTGTATCCCGGCGCTGTCGACGATATCTCCGAGCACGCCGACGAGGCCAAGGCGTTCATCGACTTCTGCCTGACCAACAAGAAAGCCCAGAAGATTTGGGCTAAGTACGGCTTTGAGCTTTCCGCGTAGTTCGCAACATCGCTGCATAACGATATGCTTGAGGGCGGGCGTTCTCGCGATCGCCCGCCCTTTTGATTGAACCGGCGTGTCCGCGCGCCGTTGCCCTGTGTTTGAGGAGTCGCCCGTGCCAAGGAAAACGATTCGCCTGCTCGCCGTGCTGGCTGCGGTTCTGTGCGTGCTGACCGCACCGCCCGGGGTTGCTCGGGCCGAGGCACTCTTCACCACCGCCGATGGCCGCCAGGCGACCGAAGATTCCGCGCTTATCGATGGCGTCGGGTTTGGCCTCAACGCGTTTGAGCGCAATGCCAAGGGCACGGCCCGTGCGTTTGCGGGTCAGCCCGAGGGCTACCGTTTTCCTATCTACAAGAAGACGACCCTCGTGACGGTGACGACGCCTGAGAGCATCGTGGTCTGGCTCGACGCCCATGCCGCCAAAGACGCGGGGCTCGATATCTCAAAGGCAGATGACCAAAAGGCGCTCAAGAAGATGCTCGTGGGGCTCGACAAGTCGCACTCCATGGGTGGGGCGTTGCTGGAGGACTCTAATCTCGAATGGGTCTTTACCTCGGATAACGCGCTGGTGCAGAGCGATTACCGCTATCAGTTTAAGGTGAAGGGCGGCAACGGCGATTACTACACGGTAGTGAATGCCGCCGACGCCGCGAATGCCGAGCTAGATTTGGGTGACGGCGTCCTGTGGAGCGATAACGCCGCCCTCGTGCGGTATGCGGACGTGTCGACGACGGTGCCGCCGTCGCTGGCGGAGCGCGCCGCAGCCTTCTTTGGCGACATCGACTATCGCCCGTTTTGGGTGTCCATTAAAACGAGCGGCCTTGCCCTGCTGATCTCCTTTGCGCTGGGCCTGTTTGCCGCGTGGAAGACTATGGGTACCTCGAGTCGCATCAAGGGCCTGCTCGATTCGGTTTTTACGATTCCTATGGTGCTGCCGCCCACGGTCTGCGGCTTTTTGCTCCTCATGCTGTTTGGCCGCTCGACCGGGGCGGGCCAGTGGCTCATCGCGCACGGCGTCTCGATCGTCTTTACGTGGCCGGCGGCGGTGATATCTGCCGTGGTGGTGTCGTTCCCGCTCGTCTATCGTACGGCACTCGGTGCCTTCGAGAGCCTCGACACGCAGATGCTCGATGCGGCGCGCACGCTGGGATGGTCCGAGCGTCGCATCTTTACCAAGCTTATGATGCCGCTTGGCTGGCCCTCGATTGCCGCCGGTACGGTCCTCGCCTTTGCCCGCGCAATGGGCGAGTTTGGCTGCACCCTGTTCTTTGCGGGCAACTACGCCGGTATTACGCAGACCATTCCCATCGCCATTTACTTTGAATGGATGGGCGGCAATACGTCGGTGGCCCTCTTTTGGGTCGTGGTCGTAATCATGTTCAGTTTCCTAGTCATTCTGTTCATCAATATGTACACCGCTCATTCGCAAAAGTATCGCGAACGGGGCCTTTCCCGTGCGGAGCGCAAGCAGGCCAAAGATCTCGCCGGACGGGGCGATTCGCTCGATCCGGCGGGCGGCGATGCCTTGCGTATCGATCGCGAGGCACTGGTCGAGCTCATGCGCGATGATGCCGCTTTGCAGGGAGGTCGATAGGCCATGTCGCTCGTTCTGGACATCAAAAAGCACTATCCCGGGTTTACGCTCGACATGCAGCTTGAGGCCGGCGAGGAGCGTGTGGCGCTGCTGGGCGCCTCGGGCTGCGGCAAGAGCTGCACGCTGCGCTGCATTGCCGGCGTGGAGACGCCCGACGAGGGCAAGATCGTCGTCAACGGTGTGACCTTTTTTGACTCGGCGGCGGGCATCAACCTGTCGCCTCAGGAGCGCAAGTGTGCCCTGCTGTTCCAAAACTATCAGCTCTTTCCCAACATGACGGTGGCCGATAACGTATGCGCCGGCATAAAGGATGCGGGCGACGCCGCCGCGCGCAAAAAGCTCGCCGAGCGCTATCTGGGCATTTTCGGTCTGGCCGATTTTGCCGACCGCTATCCCGCGCGACTCTCGGGCGGCCAGCAGCAACGCGTGGCGCTCGCCCGCATGGTGGCGGCGCATCCGGGCATTTTTATATTCGACGAGCCCATGAGCGCGCTCGATTCCTATCTTAAGAGCGCCCTCGAGCAGAACATGCTCGACCTGTTCGATGTATGCAACCGCACCGTGCTCTACGTGAGCCACGACATTGACGAAGCGTGCCGCCTCTGCCAGCGCATCTGCGTGATGCATAACGGGCGCGTCGAGGAGATCGGTTCTGTCGAGGATGTGGTTCGCCGTCCGCAGACACTGGCGGCGCTGCGCTTGACGGGGTGCAAGAACACAAGCCGCGCACGAAAGATCGGGCCCGAGGAAGTTGAGGCGCTCGACTGGGGCATGACCTTTAACGTGGGTCGCGAGGTTCCCGATAATGTGGTGTACCTGGGCATTCGCGCAAGTTACTTCCATGTTGACAATCGCGCGGAGCGGGGTCGCAACAGCTACGACCTGCATGTGGCCCGCGTGAGCGATTCGCGCTTTGAGCGGCTGGTGCTGCTGGACGTACCGCGCGTCGATGCGCCCACGCGCCTGCAGTGGAAGGTCAACAAGGTGGGCGTGCCTGTCGACGGGCTGCCGCAAGCGGGCGAGACGCTGCGCATGCATTTTGATGCCAGTAGGATCCATTTGGTCTGTCGATAGCGCCGGGTAATGCCGTCGGGGATATAAGCCTCGGCGGCTTTGCCTTGCCGTTCGCCGAATAAGGGATGACAAACTCTTATCAATCAAGATAATAATTTATTAAACGACGGCACACGATGCTGTCGTACGACGATGCCGCGGGGGCTGCAAGCGTGGCTCTGTGCGGTACGTCCGACGAGGTGATTCCCGAGGCCGAGAAGGTGCTGCCGTCAAACCTCTGCCCGTTCATCAAGTCGACGTACGGCTTTGCCTACTCGCAAAAGTGCCCGTTTACGTACTTTAGCGACATGATCATCGGCGAGACCACCTGCGACGGCAAGAAGAAGATGTACGAGCTGCTGGGGGAGCTTAAGCGCACGCACATTCTGCATCTTCCTCAGGGTCGCGACCGCGCCTACGAGCGTGAAGGCTGGTACGAGGAGTGCCGCCTGCTCAAGGAGGAGCTCGAGGGCTTCTACGGCGGCTAAGGCCGCTGTGGTCGATGGGGTGGATTCGGTGACGTGGACCTGCGTGCAGCCAACCGGGTTCTCCTCGGTCGATGCTTCCGAGCGGCTGCGCGAGGCACTGGCAGCGGCTGGCTATGACGTGGCTGCCGACCTGGCGCGTTCCGGCGAGCCCACCAAGATATCCAGCATGTGCACGGTGTTTGCCGAGAGCGAGGTCATTAGTCTGATCGGCCGCGGCGAGCCGCGCGAGAACATTGCCCGCGGTGTGATCGAGAGCGTCGTGTCGCGTGTGGCGACCATGGCCTCGCAAGCCGCGGGCGCCCCGTACTATCTGACCGGTGGTCTGTGCGAAAACGCCTATGTCGTCGAGCGTCTTGGCGCATTGGTGGGCTCGCCGGTCACCACCTCGCCTCAGGCCCGCTTTGCCGGTGCCATCGGCGCGGCCATTCGCGCACAAGCGCTCAATTAATGCATCCGTTGTAGGCTCGCATTCATGCGTATACTGGGGGGAACTGATTGACCGATGAGAGGAGGTATCGATGGCTGACGATCTCATGAAGCTCACGCAGATGACTGCCGCGAGCGGTTGAGCCGCTAAGTTGGCTCCTGGAGCCCTCGCCCAGGTCCTGGGCGACTTACCCAATGTGCATAACGACAACCTGCTCGTGGGGTTCGATACCTCCGACGATGCGAGCGTCTTCCGCGTTGGCGATAACTTGGGCCTCGTGCAGTCCATCGACTTCTTCCCACCGATGGTCGACGACCCGTTCCTGTTTGGCCAGATCGCCGCGGCAAACTCGCTGTCGGACATATACGCCATGGGCGGACGGCCGAGCCATGCCATGAACCTGCTTTGCATACCCAGTTGCCTGGGCGTTGAGCTTGCCGGCCAGATTCTGGCGGGTGGCGCCGACAAGTGCGTCGAGGCCTGCTGTGCCATCGCGGGCGGCCACACCATCAACGACGACGAGCCCAAGTACGGCCTGTCCGTGAGTGGCTTTGTCGCGCTTGACCGTATGCTCGCCAACAGCGGCGCGCGCGTGGGCGATGTTCTGCTGCTGACCAAGGCGATCGGCTCGGGCATCATCACTACGGCCATTAAGGGCGAGCTCATCGAACAGGACGAGGCCGCAGCCATGTTTGACTCGATGCGGACCCTCAACGAGGCTCCGATTCGTCTGGCCGAGGACCTCGAGCTTCATGGCTGCACCGACATCACGGGCTTTGGCCTGATCGGACATGCGTGCGAGATGGCCGAGGGCTCGGGCGTGCAGATTGAGCTTGTGTCGGGGGTGGTGCCGCTCTTTGACCAGGTGCTCGACATGGCACGCCTTGGCATTATCCCTGCCGGCGCCTACCGCAACCAGGACTTCTTTGGCCCGCGCGTGGCAGTCGACGATGGTCTGGAGCCGGGGATGCTCGACGCGCTGTACGATCCGCAGACCTCGGGCGGCCTGCTTATCGCGGCACCTGCTGCCGATGTGGATGAGCTTGCGCGCCGTCTGCATGCCGAGGGGCGCGTTGCCTCCGTCGTCGGCCGCGTGTGCGAGCCGGTGCCAGGTGGTTCTGCCGTCCTCGTTGTCCGCTAGCCCGCACGTTTATGTAACTGTTTACCGTTCTCTAGAACGGTTCTTTCGAAAGGAAAGGCTATGTCTACCAAGATTGAAGTCAACGCCATGGGCGATGCCTGCCCGCTGCCCGTCGTCAAGACGCTTAAGGCGCTCAAGCAACTCGATGGCGAGGGCGTTGTCGTGACCTCGGTCGATAACGAGACCGCCGTCAAGAACATCTCCAAGATGGCGCAGGAGAAGGGCTGCACGGCCTCGTTCGAGAAGGTTTCTGACGCCGAGTGGCACGTGACCGTGGCGACCTCTGGCGCCGTTGCCGTGGCTGATCCCGAGCAGGATGGCGCTGCCTTCTGTGATGCCAGCGCCGGCAAGGGCAAGCTCGTCATTTCCGTCTACACCGACTGCATGGGCCGCGGCGACGACGAGCTGGGCCACAAGCTCATGAAGGCCTTCATCTTTGCCGTGACGCAGCAGGAGGAGCTGCCCGCGACCATGCTGTTCTACAACGGCGGCGCCAAGCTCACCGTCGAGTGCTCTCCGGTGCTCGATGACCTGAAGGGCCTGGCCGAGCAGGGCGTCGAGATTCTCACTTGCGGTACCTGCCTGGACCACTTTGGCATTAAAGACCAGCTTGCGGTGGGCGAGGTCACCAACATGTACGTGATCGTGGAGAAGATGGAGCAGGCCGTGCGCGTCGTGCGCCCGTAGCGTATTGGTTGGAGTTGCCATGAGGGAGAAGCGTCCGGCGCTTGTCATCACGTTTCCCACCACGGCGGCCGCCATGGGGTGCGAGTCCCTGTGCATCGAGCGCGGCCTTCCCGGGCGAACGATTCCTGTGCCCGGGGAGGTCGCTGCCGGCTGCGGTCTGGCGTGGAAGGCGTTGCCTGCCGATGAGGAGCTGCTGCGCGGCGAGCTTGCCGCAGCTGGTGTTCCCACCGAGGGCTTTACGGTGATTGACATGTGGGAGGTCGTGCGATGATCTACCTGGATAACGCGGCGACGACCATGCTCAAGCCGCAGGCGGTCATCGATGCCGTGACGCAGGCGATGTGCTCGCTCGGCAATGCCGGGCGCGGCGCCACGTCGGGTGCGCTCGATGCGGCTCGTACGATTCACGGTTGCCGTGTCAAGCTCGCGCGCTTGCTGGGCTGCCCACGTGCTGACCATGTTTGTTTTACGCCCAA
Source organism: Collinsella sp. SGI.178 (assembly GCF_050313495.1). Lineage (NCBI taxonomy): Bacteria > Bacillati > Actinomycetota > Coriobacteriia > Coriobacteriales > Coriobacteriaceae > Collinsella > Collinsella sp. SGI.178. The sequence goes on from NZ_JBNPLM010000029.1 coordinate 6,927, forward strand.
CTCCACCGCGGCGCTCAACACCGCCATCTGTGGCGTGGTGCGCCCCGGCGACCGTGTGGTCACGACGGTGCTCGAGCACAACTCGGTGTTACGCCCGCTCAATCGCCTGGCGGCGGAACAGGGTGTGACCGTTGAGCATGCGGGCTGCGACGCGAACGGCGTGCTCGACTACGACGAGCTCGAGCGGTTGGTGACGCCGGGCACGCGCGCCGTGGTGGTGACGCACGCCTCCAATGTGACCGGCAACGCGGTCGACATTGCGCGCGTAGCGGCCATGGCCCATGCGGCAGGTGCGCTGGTGATCGTCGATGCCTCTCAGTCTGCCGGCACGGCGAAGATTGACATGGATGCCATGGGGCTCGATGTCGTGTGCTTTACCGGCCACAAAGGGCTCATGGGACCTCAAGGCACCGGCGGCCTGGCCGTGGCGGAGGGCGTCGAAGTGGCGCCCTGGGCCATGGGCGGCACCGGTGTACACAGCTTCGATGAGCTGCAGCCGCTTGAGTGGCCCACGCGCCTTGAGGCGGGCACGCTCAACGGCCATGGCATCGCGGGCCTTTCTGCCGGCCTCGACTTTATCGAGGCACAAGGCGGGGTCGAGGCGATTGCGGCGCACGAGCGCTCGCTTGCAGAGCGCTTCCTTGCCGGCGTGCGCGAAATCCCCGGCATTGCGCTCTACGGTGCCTTTGACCAGCCCGTGCGCTCGGCGATCGTCTCACTCAACGTGGGCGATATCGACTCTGCCCAGATTTCGGATGCGCTCAAGCAGGGGTGGGGGATTGCGACGCGCCCCGGCGCCCATTGTGCCCCGCTCATGCACCGCGCGCTCGGGACTGAGCGTCAGGGTGTCGTTCGTTTCTCGTTTGGGTATTTCAACACGGACGGGGAAGTCGACACCGCGATTTACGCGCTCCGCGATTTAGCCTGCTAGAGCGTATATACTTGCGGGACGGGTCTTTTGCCCGTCCCGTTTTTGTTTCGACCCGAAAGGTGGTCCCATGGCCTCATCCGCCCCGCGCGGCCTGCGCTCCGACCATGTCGTTACCGTCGGCATCGCCCTGTTCTCGATGCTCTTTGGCGCCGGCAACCTCATCATTCCGCCGCTGCTGGCGCTGCAGGCAGGCTCTGCCACGCCGCTCGCCATGCTCGGCTTTCTGATTGCCGCCATCGGCCTGCCCGTCATGGGCTTTATCGCCGTGGCGCTTGCCGGAACGGCGCGCGAGCTGGCCGGGCGTGTGCATCCTAAATTTGGAGAATTCTTCGTTGCGGCGGTCTACCTGGCCATCGGGCCATGCCTGGCTATTCCGCGCACGAGCTCCACGGCCTTCGAGATGCTGGTGCCGCTGCTGCCGGAGGGCGTCTCGCTCGGCACGGCACGTCTGGTGTTTGCCATCGGGTTCTTCGTCGTCGCGTTTGCGCTCACGCTGCGTCCGGGCGTTATCACGCGCGTGCTCGGCCGCATTACGGGACCCGCGCTCATTGCGCTCATCGTGCTGGTCGTGGGTGCCGCCGTGGTCTCGCCGTTGGGTCCCGCTGGCGCGCCGCAGGCTCCCTACGACGCAGGCGCTGCCGTGCAGGGGTTTTTGACCGGCTACCAGACCATGGACCTGCTTGCGTCGCTCGCCTTTGGCATTATCATCGCCGAGACCATCCACGAGCTGGGCGTGACCGATGACAAGCGCGTGGCCTTCGAGATCTCGCGTTCTGGTGTGATCGCCGGCGTGCTCATGGCCATCATCTACTGCGGCCTGGCGCTTGCCGGCATGCAGCTCGGAACGGTTATGCCCGATGCCACCAACGGTGCCGCCATCCTTGCCCGCTCTGCCTCCATGCACTTTGGTCTTGCCGGCACGGTCGTGGTCTTTGCGATCTTTTTCCTCGCCTGCATGAACGTGTGCATCGGCCTCATCAGCTGCTGCTCGCGCTACTTCTGCGAGACGTATGTGGTCGAAGGGGGAGCGGAGGCTTCCGAGGAGGCTATGCGCCGTCCCTTCGCGGTTCTCGCCTTTGTGTTCGCGGCGTTTTCGTGCGTGCTCTCCAACGTGGGCCTCGACGCGATCCTCATGTTCTCGGTGCCCATGCTCAACGCCTTGTATCCCGTTGCCATCGTGCTGGTGCTTATGGGCCTGGTGCACGGTTTTTGCGATGCGCATCCGCGGGTGTGGGTTTGGGTCGGCGGCGTCGTCGCGGTGCAGAGCGTGATCACCTCGGTCCGCGACGCGTTCTTTGCGGGCGCGTGGCTGCCGTTCGATGCGCTGCCGCTGGCGGATATTGGAGCCGCTTGGGCGCCGGTCGCCGTGGTGGCGTTTGTGATTGGTCTGCTCCATAGCCAGTTTGTCACACATTCGAGGAGCTAGGGTATCGTCGCTTGCACAGGAGGGAAGTCTCCCCTATAATTTCCTTCGCTTTGGGACACGCAAGGTTTAGACCTTAGCTGCTCAACACCTTCGGGACGTGGCGCAGTTTGGTAGCGCGCCTGCTTTGGGAGCAGGATGTCGCAGGTTCAAATCCTGTCGTCCCGACCATATCTTGCGGGCGTAGTTCAATGGTAGAACCCCAGCCTTCCAAGCTGATGACGCGGGTTCGATTCCCGTCGCCCGCTCCATAGGATAGTTTTAACGGCTTTGGCTCTATTTGGTGCCAGAGCCGTTTTCATAAGCGTGCCGGGCGACGGGAATCGAACCCGGCAGGGTGCGAAGCTGAGAAAATGCGTGAGCATTTTCCAGCGCAGCACGCAAGGGCCAATGGCCCGCAGCGAAACAAGGGTTTGCGAAGCAAACCCTTGGACTTCCCGTCGCCCGCTCCATAAGATTGATGAATGGCTCTGCTTCCTTTTGGAAGCAGAGCATTTTCATATACATGCCGGAGACCCCACATCCCCTCCTAAGTTGCGGTGAAATACGGACTGTTTTCCGGCTTTTATGGCCCATGTAGTCCGTATTTCACCGCAACTTGCACCTGAGCTTCAGGTTGAGATTGCTCGGCCAGGAAACGCCGGCTATTATCTGGCAGATTATGGTTGGCACGTGCCGTCGCTACTCGAGGCCTGCGATGCGCTGCTCGACGAGCGCGGTTTTCGCGGGTCGGCCAAGGCCGGCATCTCGGTGTTTGACGACGACTTTGGCCTGCATGCTCAGCAGGTGGCACCATCCGCCTGCTCGACAAACGCGACGTAGCCCGCAAGTCGATGTTCACCACGCATTCGCTCCCTTTGTCGATTCTGATCGAAGAAATCGAGCAATCGTGCGATGATATCTTCTTCATAGGGATTCAGCCGGGCGACGCGGAGTTCTACAACCCCATGTCCCCGGAAGTCTTTGACGCCGTTGACGCCGTGTACGACGCCGTGGCCGCCAACGACTTTTCCCACTTTGTCCGCTTGGGACAGGAGCTGTAGCAGCGCTTGTCCCTGGTGATTAGGAAAGAAGTGATTGACATGGCAGATTCCAAGGTGGAGTACCCTGCTCCCGATTGCCTGGCGCCCGCCGCGATCGAGGCCAAGACCGAGGCCGCCGGCGTGACCAAGGCTAACCTGCCGGTCGATAAGGCCTTTCTGTTGGCAATGTTCGCCGGTGCGTTTATCGCCTTCGGCGGTCTGTTCTTTACGGTGTTTTTGAGCGACAGCACGCTGGGCTGGGGTGCCCAGCGCGTCGTGGGCGGCCTGTGCTTTTGCCTGGGCCTGGTACTGGTGCTGGTGTGTGGCGCCGAGTTGTTCACCGGTAATTCGCTTATGGTCTGCGCGCTCAAGAGCAAAAAGATCACCCTGGTCCAGATGCTCAAGGCATGGCTCGTCGTGTGGCTTGGCAACTTTGCCGGTGCCCTGTTCATCGTCTTTTTGGTGTACATGGCCGGCGTTTACAAGCTCAACGGCGAGGCGGTCGCCAATTTCATGGTGAGTGTCGCCGCCGGCAAGGTGACGATCGACTGGCTGACGATCTTCTTCCGCGGCATCCTGTGTAACATCTTTGTGTGCCTGGCCGTGTGGATCGGTACTGCCGGCAAGACCGTGGTCGATAAGGTCGTGGGCATTCTGCTGCCCATCGCCGCCTTTGTGGCCTGCGGTTTTGAGCACTGCGTTGCCAATATGTACTTTTTGCCCATGGGTGCCGTGATGCACGCGTGCGGCTATGGTGCCGACGTCGCCGGCGCCGATGCGCTCAACGCCGCGGGCATTGCGTTTAACCTGTCCGCCGCCACGCTGGGCAACATCGTGGGCGGTGCGGTTCTGGTCGCGCTCGGCTACTGGTTTATCTACGCCAAGAAGTCTGAGGCGTAGGGTACCGTCTGTTTGATGTTGGACCTCCCGCGGGGCGTCGCCGTGCGAGGATAATAGCGATTGATTGACTCAGCCGATCGAATCGGCTGATAGTTTGACGTTCGAACGATTGATTCACCTTTGGTTTTGAAAGGCCGCACATGAGCGATAGCCAGAACATGTCCGATGAGGTTCGCGCCCGCCTGCGCGCCATTCCCTCCGTCAACGAGCTGCTCGCCGAGTGGCCGGTAGTGAAGGCGGCGGGGGAGACCTGCGACGCGGTGGTGCATGCCGCCGTCACGGCCGAGCTCGACGAGGAACGCGCCGCCATTCGCGCCGGTGCCGCCCCGCGCTCTAAGCGCGACCTGGCCTCGGCGATCGAGTGGCGTGCGCACCGCTCCGCGCTGCCGAGCCTGCGCCCTGCCGTCAACGCCACGGGCGTGGTCATCCATACCAACTTGGGCCGCGCCCCGCTCGCGGAGTCGGCGGCAAAGGCCGTGGCCGAGGTTGCGCGCGGGTACAGTACGCTCGAGTACAGCGTGGACACCTGTTCGCGCGGGTCGCGCAAGGAACACGCCGCGCAGCTGATCCGCTCGCTCACCGGTGCCGAGGACGCGCTTGTGGTCAACAACAACGCCGCCGCGGTGCTGCTGGTGCTGGCGACCCATGCCGCAGGCAAGGAGGTCGTCGTTAGCCGCGGCGAGCTTGTCGAGATCGGCGGCAGCTTTCGCATCCCCGATGTCATGGCGTCTTCGGGCGCCAAGCTCGTCGAGGTCGGCGCCACCAACCGCACGCACCTAGCAGATTATGAGCAAGCCATCACGCCCGATACGGCCATGATTCTCAAGGTCCATCCTTCCAACTATCGCATCGAGGGCTTTCACGAGGAAGTGAACTCTCGGGAGCTTGCGGCGCTTGCTCACAAGCATGGCCTGCTGTTCTATGAGGACCAGGGTTCGGGCGCGCTCCTGCCCGATGACATCCTGGAGCGCGGTGGCGAGGAACCCACGCCGGCTTCGGTCGCGGCGGGGCTCGATATCGTGTCGTGTTCGGGCGATAAGCTGCTGGGCGCGGCGCAGGCGGGTATCATCATGGGCCGTCGCGATCTGGTCCAGGCCTGCGGCGCACATCCACTCATGCGCGCTCTGCGTCCGGGCAAGTTGGCGCTTACGGCGCTCGAGGCCACGCTGCGTATCTACATGGACGGCGCCGATGTTGCCCATCGCGATATCCCGGTGCTCAGCATGCTTACGCTGCCGCAGGCCCATTTGGAGCGACGTGCCCGCAAGCTGCGCGATCGTATGGTCGCCGGGCTCGATAAGGCCGGTTGCCCGTGCGCCGTTCAGGTGGAGATCGTCGAGCAATCGTCGACCCCCGGTGGCGGCTCGCTGCCTACCATGGAGCTGCCCACGATGTGCGTTGCCGTGCGTCTTGTTGACGCGCGCCTGACGGTCGATGCGCTCAAGCGCTCGCTTGTCCAGGACTTCGACACGCCGGTCGTCACGCGAACCTCGCACGATCGCATTTTGTTTGACGTCCGTACGCTCGTGGGCGACCGCGATATCGAGACGGCGGCGTCGACGCTTGCCGCATGCGTTGAGAAGGCGCTTGCTCGATGAGTGAGGTCCAGGCGCTGGTGGAGTGTCCCGTTATCGTTGGCACGGCGGGCCACGTCGACCACGGTAAGTCGGCATTGATCGAGGCACTGACCGGCAAGAATCCCGACCGTCTGGAGGTTGAGCGTCGTCGAGGTATGACCGTTGAGCTTGGCTTTGGCGAGCTGGCGCTGCCGAGTGGCAAGATTGTCGGCCTGGTCGACGTGCCTGGCCATGCCCACTACCTGCGCGCCATGGTGCAGGGCGCCACGGGTATCGACGTGGCCGTGCTGGTGGTTTCGGCCGTCGAGGGCGTGATGCCGCAGACCCGCGAGCACGCGCATGTGCTGGAGCTGCTGGGCGTTACGCATATGGTGGTCGCGCTGACGATGTGCGACCTGGCCGATGCCGAGATGACCGAGCTTGCCGAGCTCGATGTCGATGACTTTTTGTCGGGTACCGTGTTTGCGGGCGCGCCGATTGTGCCCGTGTCGTCCAAGACGGGCGAGGGGATCGACGGGCTGCTTGCGGTGCTCGACGAGCAGGTAAGTGCCTGCTGGAATGCTTGCCGCGACCGTTCCGATCGGAGCGATGCCTCGTCTCGCCTGCCGATTGACCGCTGCTTTACGATCAAGGGTGTCGGCACCGTCGTTACGGGAACGCTGCACGATGCGCCGGTTGCGGTGGGCGACGAGCTGATGGCTTTGCCGTCGCGTACGGTCTGTCGTGTGCGCGGGATTCAGGTGCATGGCGATACGCCGCGCGCGCTGCCTGGGCAACGCGTGGCGCTCAACCTGGTCGGTGACGGTGTCGCGGCGCTTGACCGTGGTGAGATGCTGGGCGTGGAGGGTCGCTTTGGTCAGACGTTGAGCTTTATGATGACGTTTACCTACCTGGGCCGCGAGGGCGCCAAGCCGCGCGTGCTCGAGTCGGGCGCGCGCGTGCACGTGATGGCCGGCACGGCCGAGGTCGTCGGCCGCGTTATGCTTTTGGAGGGCGAGGCCCCCATGGCGGTGGGCGAGACCCGTACCGTGCAGGTGCGCCTGGAGGAGCCATTGCCGCTGCGCGCCGGAGACCATGCCGTGGTGCTGTCGTATTCGCCCGTTATGCTCATCGGCGGCGGGCGTGTGCTGCTTTCGCGCTGCCGTCGCTCGCGCGAGCTTTCGGCCGGCGAGCGTGCGCTGTTTGCGGCGCTTGAAGCCGGCGATGCCGTTGCTGGCGTAGACGCGTGGCTGGCGCTGCAAGCGCTGCCGGTTGCGGCGGCTGATGTTGCCGAGGCGCTCGATCTTGTTGCCGGTGAGGTCGATGCCGCACTGGGCGAGTTGGTGGCGCGAGGTGTTGTTTGCGAGCTTGCCGGCTCGGGCGGCACGTTGTATGCGAATGGCGCCGTGCTCGATGCCGCCATGGACGTGCTGGCGGCGACCCTGTCTGCCATGCACGCGGCGGCTCCCTGGGAGACGGGTTTTACGCCCGGCGCCGTTGCCCATGCTGCGTGGCCTGCCGCCGATGAAGGCGTTGCCGCGGCTCTGATTGCCGAGGGCTGCTCGCGTGGCGTGTGCGCCGCCGAGGGCGCCGAGATATTCGACCCGCACTCCGTTGCCGCCGCGGCGCGTGTGGTGCGCGAGGCGTGTGAGCGCATTGTGGCGCTGCTCGACGGGGCCGGCCTCGATGCGCCGACGCTGCCCGAGGTGGGTGAGCGACTGCAGCTCGACCGCGACACCATGACGCGCGCCCTGCGCGAGCTTTCGCTCAACCGCTCGATCGTTAAGGTCGAGCGCGACGTTGCCCTGTCTGCCATCTCGGAAGCCCATGCGCGCGAGCTTGTCGCCGCTGCCATTGAGGCAGCCGGCGGCGCTGCCACCACGAGTGTGCTGCGCGAGGCGCTGGGCGTGTCGCGCAAACGTGCCATCAGCATCTTGGAGCACCTGGATGCCGTGCGCTTTACGGTGCTCGACAAGGAAGCCGGCGGCCTGAGGTCCCTACGCTAGACTGGCTGCTCGGTTTGGTAAAATACCGCCGCACTTGGGAACGGATGGGCTCCGGTGGGCTCCGCGGTCCTCAAAACCGTTGCGAGGCGTGCAAAACGTCTTGGATGTGTTCGATTCACATACGTTCCCGCCACACGCCACCAGCGCTTTTGTGCTCGCGGTCTTGCTGCGTGCCGCAAAGGCGCTGTTTTGTTTTTGTGCGGGTCGGCCGTGTCGTCTGTCTTGCCGCCGGTGTGCCCGGGCGCATCATGTGTCCCCAATGTGGTGGTTTGGAACATGTGGACGAAACAGCTTCGAAACACGCGATTTGTACGTCGGGTGCTCAAAAACGCTTCTACCTGCATCGTAATCAAAACGAAACATCTGCTCGTCGGCTTATGCGAAACTTTGCTGCAACAGTGCGATATTATCCATACACGATAAAGTTCGCGGCGCATGGGGTGCCGTGACCGACATTTTCGTTTCCCATCATTGGAGGAAGCATGAGCTACACGCAGAAAGTTCTCGAAGAGCTCAAGGCCCGCTATCCCGAGCAGCCTGAGTTCATCCAGGCCGCGACCGAGATCCTCGGCACCATCCAGCCGGCGCTCGACGCCCACCCCGAGTACGAGGAGGCCGCCCTGCTGGAGCGCCTCGTCGAGCCCGAGCGCATCGTTATGTTCCGTGTTCCCTGGGTCGACGATCAGGGCAAGGTTCAGGTCAACCGCGGTTACCGCGTCGAGTTCAACTCTGCCATTGGACCCTACAAGGGCGGCCTGCGCTTTAACCCGACGGTCACCCTGGGTATGCTCAAGTTCCTGGGTCTGGAGCAGATCCTCAAGAACAGCCTGACCACCCTTCCCATGGGCGGCGGCAAGGGCGGCTCCGACTTTGACCCCAAGGGCAAGTCCAACAACGAGATCATGCACTTCTGCCAGTCCTTCATGACCGAGCTCTATCGCCACATTGGCCCCAACACCGACGTTCCCGCCGGCGACCTGGGCGTTGGCGGCCGCGAGGTTGCCTACATGTTCGGTCAGTACAAGCGCCTGACCAACGAGTGGACCGGCGTCCTTACCGGCAAGGGCCTCTCCTTTGGCGGCTCGCTCGCCCGTACCGAGGCCACCGGTTACGGTCTGGTCTACTTTGTGGACGAGTACCTCAAGAGCCGCGGCGACTCCTTCGAGGGCAAGAACGTTGTCGTTCACGGCTCCGGTAACGTCGCTATCTACGCGGTCCAGAAGGTCGCCCAGCTCGGCGGCAAGGTGCTCGCCTGCTCCGATACCCACGGCTGGGTCGAGGATCCCGACGGCATCGACTACACCGTGCTCGAGCACGTCTACAACAAGAAGCGCTCCGGCCACGACAAGGGCGTTACGCTCGCCATGTATGTTGACGAGAAGCCCAACGCCGTGTGGCACGAGGGCGACGGCCGCGGCGTGTGGCAGCTGCCCTGCGACATCGCGCTGCCCTGCGCTCGCGAGAACACGCTGCTGCTCGAGGACGCCCAGGCGCTCGTCGCCAACGGCTGCAAGGTGGTCGGCGAGGGCGCGAACATGCCCACGACCATCGAGGCCACGACTTACTTCCAGGAGAACGGCGTCGCCTTTATGCCCGGTAAGGCTGCCAACGCCGGCGGCGTGCTCGTGTCCGGCCTGGAGATGAGCCAGAACGCCGAGCACCTGTCCTGGACCTTCGAGGAGGTCGACGGCAAGCTCGAGCAGCTCATGCGCGGCATGTTCCACAACGTGGACGACACCGCCAAGGAGTACGGCCAGGAGGGCAACTTTGTCATGGGCGCCAACATCGCCGGCTTCCTGAAGGTCGCCGACGCCATGCTCGCCCAGGGCGTCTGCTAAATCTTCGCTCGACATAGCATGTGATGAGGCTCCCAGCCATCCGGCTGGGAGCCTTTTTCTATGGTGGCGAGGGCTGTGCGCCCTCGTTTGGTACACTTAGAGGTACTGGACAAGTGAAGAGATGGGGGAGAACGTACTCAAGTTCGGTACCTACGTTCGCGTTGGAAACGCGGCCGAAGCCTATGAGCTCTTACAGAAGAACCGCAACAACAAGATTGTGGGCGGCGGCATCTGGATGCGTCTGGGTTCGCGTCGCGTGGCGACGGCGATTGACCTTTCGGCCTGCGGACTCGATCAGATCGAGGAGACCGAGACCGAGTTTCGCATCGGTGCCATGTGCACCCTGCGCCAGCTCGAGCGCCATGCCGAGCTCAACGCGCTTGTCAACCATGTCTTTGAGTTCGCCGTCCACGATATCGTGGGCGTGCAGCTGCGCAACACCGCCACGGTGGGCGGCAGCATCTACGGTCGCTTTGGTTTCTCGGACGTGCTCTCGGCCTTTTTGGCGCTCGATTCGTACGTTGAGCTGACGGGGGCCGGCCGCGTGTCGCTCGCCGAGTTCGTGGATATGGGTTACGTGCGCGACGTGATTGAGCGCGTCGTGGTCGTTAAGCACGATTACCGTGCAAGCTACGAGGCCGTGCGCAAGGCCGCGACCGACTTCCCCTCCTTAAACGTCACCGCCGCCTGGTGGGACAACAGCTGGCATGTCACCGTGGGCGCCCGCCCGCTGCGCGCGACCCTGCTGCAGGGCGAGGCATGTGGCCTGGTGAGCGAGCAGCCTTCCGAGGACGAGCTGCGCGCCCTGGCCGCGTCCGTACGCGCGCTGAGCTACGGCACCAACCTGTGGGGCTCAGCCGACTATCGCCGTTGCATCTCGGCGCCGCTTGCGATTCAGGCCGTGCGTCGCGCCGCCGGCATCGAGCTTTCGGCCTCGCTTGCCCGCGAGCTCGAGGGTGTGCAAGTGCCTAAGTTTGCCACGGACGAGTATTCCTGCCGCCGCGTGCCCGGCGTCGATTCTAGCGAGGTGCGCTAATGGCTGCCAAACTCATTGATCTTTCCTTTACGCTCAACGGCCGCAAGGTCAAGGTTCAGATTGCCCCCGACACCATGCTCTTTGCGCTGCTGCGCGAGCAGGGCTGCGCGTCGGTGCGCTGCGCCTGCGAGACTACTAACTGCGGCCTGTGCACGGTGTGGCTCGACGGCGACCCGGTGCTGAGCTGCTCGGTTCCCGCTGCGCGCGTCGAGGGCCGCTCCGTCACCACGCTCGAGGGCCTCAAGGCCGAGTCCGAGGCGCTCGCCCACGCAATGGCTGCCGAAGGTGCCGAGCAGTGCGGTTTTTGCGCCCCCGGCCTCATCATGAACGTGCTGGCGCTTGCCCGCGCCGCCAAGGAGGACCCGAGCCTCGTCGCCACGCGCGAGGAGCTCTCGCGCCAGCTCGCCGGCAACCTCTGCCGTTGCAGCGGCTACGAGAGCCAGCTGCGCGCCATCGTCCGCTTCCTTAACGAGTCCGGCGTGCAGGTGGGCTTTGAGATGCCCGAGCTTCCGGTCAACGACACCAGCTGCGATGGCGTCTCGTACAAGCAGATCACCCATAAGCAGCCCAAGAAGGACTCGAAGGCCCTGCTCGAGGGGCGTCCCGTCTACACAGGAGACCTGGTGCCCGCCGGCGCCCTTATCGTCAAGCTCAAGCGCAGCCCGTATGCCCGTGCCAAGATCCGCTCCATCGATACGTCGCGCGCCCTGAAGGTGCCCGGCGTCGTGGGCGTCTACACCTACGAGGATGTGCCCAAGCGCCGCTTTACCATCGCCGGCCAGAGCTATCCGCAGCCGAGCCCCTACGACCGCCTGATCCTCGAGAACCTGGTGCGCTACCAAAACGAGGAGGTGGCGATCGTCGCCGCCGAGACCGAGGAGGCCGCCGACAAGGCACTCAAGCTCATCAAGGTCGACTACGAGGTGCTCGAGCCCCTGCTCGACTTTACCCAGGCGCTCGATAACGACATCGTGGTCCACCCCGAGGGCGACGTGACCTTTATGTTCCCGCAGGGCGGCGACGTTGCTCGCAACCTGGTGTGCAGCGGTACCAGCGATTTTGGCGACCTGGACGAGGCCTTCGCCCAGAGCGACATCGTCTTTGAGCGCACTTACACCAGCCAGGCCACGCAGACCGCGCCCATGGAGACCTTCCGTGCCTTCGCGACGACCGACGCGTTCGGCCGCATCTCGGTGACCACCTCCACGCAGGTGCCCTTTCATGTGCGCCGCATGGTCGCGCAGTCGCTCGACATTCCGCAGTCGCAGGTGCAGGTTATTAAGCCGCGCATCGGCGGCGGCTTTGGCTCCAAGCAGACGGGCTGCTGCGAGATCTTCGTGGCGTTCGTGACGCAGCAGACTGGCCGTCCGAGCTATTGCTGCTACACCCGCGAGGAGACCATCACTGCGGGCAATTCGCGTCACCAGATGCAGATGACCGTCAAGCTGGGCGCCATGAACGACGGCACCATCACGGCCATCGACCTGCACACGTTGTCCAATGCCGGCGCGTATGGCGAACATGCCACCACGACGATCGGCCTCTCGGGTCACAAGAGCCTGCCCATCTACAACCACGTGAAGGCGAGCCGCTTTAGGTGGGACGCCGTCTACACCAACACCAACCGCGGCGGTGCGTATCGCGGCTACGGCGCCACCCAGGGCCAGTTTGCCGTGGAGAGCGCCGTCAACGAGCTCGCCGACATGCTGCACATGGATCCCGCCGACCTGCGTCTTAAGAACATCGTGCGCGAGGGCGAGATTATGCCGCAGTACTACAACGAAAAGCTCAACGCCTGCGCGCTCGACCGCTGCCTGCTGCGTGCGATGGACATGATCGGCTGGCGCGACAAGCCGCTGGCCGTGGACCTGGGCGACCGCGTGCGTGCTCTGGGCTGCGCGCTCACCATGCAGGGCTCGGGCATTTCCAATGTGGATATCGCCGGCATCGACATGCGCCTGGAAGAGGACGGCTTCATTACCATCGGCACCGGAGCCACCGATAACGGCATGGGCGTCGACACGATCCTGGCGCAGATTGCCGCCGAGGAGCTGGGCGTGGAGAGCTCGCTTATCGTGGTGCGCGGCGTGGACACCGACGTCTCGCCGTTCGATGCCGGCTCGTACGCGAGCTCGGGTACGTACGTGACGGGCCTGGCAGCCAAGAATGCCGCGACCGAGCTGCGCGAGAAGATCTGCGCCAAGGCCGCCCAGATGTGGGACGTGGACGCCGCCGACGTGGTCTTCGACGGCCAGTACGTGCGTCTGTCTGACGAGCGCGCCGCTCGCGAGTGCGGCCGCTACCTCACGCTGCGCGACTTTGCCAACCTGTGCGTCAAGAACATCGCGGGCGGCGACGCACTCACCTCGCATGCTTCTGCCTGCCTGCCCGTTTCGCCTCCGCCGTTTATGGCCGGCATTGCCGAGGTCGAGGTCGACAAGGCCACCGGCAAGGTGACTGTGGTGGACTATGCGGCGGCTGTGGACTGCGGCACCGTGATCAACGAGGCACTCGCGCGCGTCCAGGCCGAGGGCGGCATTGCCCAGGGCATCGGTCACGCGCTCTACGAGATTGTCGAGCACGACGACCGCGGCCGCCTGCGCACCGGTAACTTTATGAGCTACAAGCTGCCCACGCGCCTGGATATCGGCAGCATTCGCGTGGCCTTTGAGCCGAGCTACGAGCCGACGGGCCCGTTTGGCGCCAAGTCGATCGGCGAGGTCGTCATCAACACACCGCTCGCCGCCGTTGCCTCGGCCGTGGCGCACGCCACCGGCCACCAGGTTCGCTCGCTGCCGATCACGCCCGAGAAGGCCCTGCTGGGGGAGTAGGCGAGGCGCGGCAGCCGCCGCTCTTTGGCAAGCCCGAGGAAACTGCAGCCCACTTTTCGACCGAATTGTGGGCTGCGGGAGATAGCCGATGGGGGTAGCTAATTTGGGACGGGGCCTTTTTAGCTACCC